>JAJTCL010000321.1 GCA_021323255.1 Propionibacteriaceae bacterium
ACCCGTGCAGTTCATCGCCTTCGGTGCGGAGGAGCCGCGCGGCAGCGGCGATGCGCTTCATCACTTCGGCTCCCGGCAACACGTCGCCGATCTTTCGCGCTCAGAGCGTCGCGCCATCCAGGCCATGGTGTCACTCGATCGGGTCGGTGTACGCGCCCGCTATGTGCCTATCTGCACCGCAACGGAACGAGGCACCCAGCTCCGGGATGCCATCCGGGCGGCGGCGCGGCGCCACGATATCGCGACGCGGGCATGCACGAACTACACAAGCGACCACTGGTCGTACGCCAAGGTCGGCGTCCCAGCCGTCCGACTCGGCAGCATCCCCTACGCGGGCTATCACTCCCGTGGCGACGTGCCAAGCGTCGTCGACCGGCGTCAGCTCGATCGCGTCGGCAGGACGGTGTGGGCGTGGCTGCGAACTCTGAACTGACCGCAGCTCCCGTCCTCACTGGGCGAACGATCCGCGGCTACTGTTCCACAGGTCGTCGAGGATTCCTCTCGCTCGATCACCGCGGACGAGCCGTGGGGTGAAGGCGTCATCGATCACGTACGGCACGGGCTCGACGGCCTTCACGGCGTCATCCCACAGCACGATCTCCAAGAAGATGCCCTCGCGGGTCTTGGTCTGGAAATCCATGTCGAAGATGAAATTGCCGAGCGAGTGCACGACCACTGCCGACCCGGCCATCTCCAGGCCTTGGACCCAATGCGGATGCCCACCGATCACCAGATCAGCGCCGGCAGCAGCGAAGGCGCGTGCCGCGATCCGCTGGCTGGACTCGACACGATGCGTGTATTGGGTGCCCCAGTGCGTGAGCACCACTGCGACATCAACTCGCTTGTTGAGGGCTCGGATGTCGGCGCTGATGCGCTGCAGTTGAGCGCGATTCAGCGGACCGGTACGCGGTGGCATGTCGAGCCGATTGCTGCCGGCCCGGGTGCGGGTGGCTGCCGGCGTCTCCCCGATGGAGTCAACAGCCAGGAAGCCGACTCGTACACCGTTCCGCTCGATGATGACGGGTCGCCGGGCTGCGGTCAGATCGCGCCCGGCACCGACGGTTTCGATTCTCGCCGAGTCGAAGCGGGCGAGCGTCTGCCGTAGCGCACGATCGCCGTAGTCTCCGACGTGGTTGTTCGCCAACGACACCAGGTCGAATCCCGCCGCCCGCAGTCTCGCCGTGACCCGCGGACTGGCAGCGAAAGAATCACCGCCTTGGGTAGCTGATCCGTCTGAGGACAAAGTCGACTCGAAGTTTCCGACGGTAATCTCGGCAGCGGCCAACTGCTTTCTGAGAGGCTTCAGCGGGGCACCTGGATCGGCACGGTGGCGTTCCCCGACCCGACGGCCGAGCATGATGTCGCCGACCGCAGCGAGGGTCGTGACCTCGGGTACCGATCGAGCAAAAGGCGTTCGGAGCGGATAGCGCTTCGGTTCCCGCAATGGGTGGCGCCCGCCAACCGTGAGCACCCGAACACGGGCGTCCACGGCATCCGCCGGCACGATACCCAGCACGTTGCGGCTGGCCCGCACCTCACGCAGCACATCGCCAGCTCGGCGTTCCTTGGTGCTGAGCACCCGCATCTTTCCGCCCGATTGACCGATGTCGTCCCAGCGGGTCGCTCCCGACGCCACAACCTGGCGAGCCGCGGCGACCGCGACATCGGCTGTCGGCCGGGTGGCATGGACGACCAGTGCGAGCGGCATCGAAAATGCCGGCGACGGAGCGCGTGTTGCGGGAGGCGGACCGACGCTAGGTGAGGTGGATGCGGCCGGTGCGGAGGAAGCTCCCGCGGGCGGCGCCGGCGGCCGTTCCTCATCCGTTGTCTGGCAAGCGGCGAGCAGCAACACGACCAGGAGGCCGGCCAGTCCTGCTCGCGCCATCATCCGGCCAGCGTAGGTGCCTGTCTGGTGTGATCGCCCTTCGCAGCTGGCATGTCGACTCCTTCGAGCGCCGCATCCACAGCCGCCTCGACATGGAGCCGCGTGGTCGGGAAGAGCGGGATGGGACTGTCGGCGTCACTGATCAGCAGCTCGATCTCAGTGCAGCCAAGGACGACCCCCTCAGCGCCGGACTCAACCAGACGCCCAATGACTGCGCGATAGACCGCGCGTGATTCCTCTCGAACAATGCCTTGGCACAACTCGTCGTAAATGACCCGGTGCACCTCCGCACGATCATCCTCCTCAGGTACCAGGACTCGCAGACCGTGACCGGCAAGACGATTGCGATAGAAATCCTGTTCCATGGTGAACGCGGTCCCCAGCAGCCCGATCGTGCCCATTCCAGCACGGATGACAGCGGCAGCGGTGACGTCGACCAGGTGCAGCAGCGGGATCGACACGGCGGCCTGGACTTGATCAGCCACCTCATGCATCGTGTTGGTACACAAGATCAGTAGATCTGCACCCGCCACTTCCAGCTCCTTCGCGATGCCCGCGAGCAGGCGGGCGGCCTCCTCCCAATGGCTGATGGCTTGCAGTCGTTCAATCTCGGCGAAGTCGACCGACGCCAGCACGATTCGGGCTGAGTGCAGGCCGCCCAGCCGCGCTCGGACAATCTCATTCGCGAGCCGGTAATACTCGGCGCTGGACTCCCAGCTCATTCCGCCGAGCATTCCGATCACCTTTGTGCGGCTCATCACCTCTTCCACTCTGCCACCGAACCAGTCACAACAGCTCGGAAGCGCGACCTGGCTCGGCTAGGTTCGTGATCGCTGGGAGGTGGGGCCAGGCACGGTCCGGGTTCCCAGTAACCGGGCGTGGATATCCCCGGGGAACCGCACCGTGAAGCGGGTGTCACCGATCCAGGACTTCAGCTCATTGATCCGCTGGTCGATCTCGCGTCGGCGCGCAGCCGCGACCCGCTCAAAGTAGTGGGTGTGGATCGTCCCGTCCTTGGTTTGCGCCCAGGCACCGACCACCCGACCATCCACCCACAGGCTCGGGCCTCCATTGCCAGCGCTGTCGAACACTTCTATTGAGGTCTGCGGAAGATACCAGTCCCGTTGCTTCCAGCCCATGATCGTCGGATCTAGCGCAGGAAGCAGCGCCACCCACGGCTCAACCGGGCCGAGAGGCGGGTCATCCGCGGCCAGCCATCCTGGGCCGACATCCAGCTCCGCCTGCACCGCCCCACAGTCGGCCAACGCCTGCTTGGTCCTGCTCATGGTCCAGCCCATCCACCACTGCAGATCTGCCGTCGTTGCCGGGCCGAACCGCTGCAACCAACGACCGGCCAACTCGGCAGCCGACTGCCGCGGATCCAGATCGCCAAGCCCGCCCGGCAGCCAGGTCTCCGCGTCGACGTACCGGTAGGCACCATTGATCCAGTTGCTCGGCTGGGCCCGCAACATCTTGCCCGCGAAGCCGAGGATGTAAAGCACCCGCGTGTGGGCCGATTGCATTGCGGCGTACGCCTTGCCGGGTGCCAGGTGCAGCGGCACGCGCAAGGTGGCGACGCGCTGGCCAATCTCACGGGCTGTGCTCGGCCCGTGTTCCCGCAGGTCTGCCAGCACTTGCTCCTCGGCGTTGGCCAGCCATTGCTCGGGATCCTCCACCCCGCTCCTCGTCAGCAGCTGGCAGGTGCGCCGCCGCTCGGGCGCGACCAGATCGCGAGTCGCTGCTGCCTGTATCAGTCGCACTACGTGCGGCGTTGCCAGCCAGAGGGTCCTCCGCATCCCGTGGTGCCGGATCAGGCTGCGATCTCTGTACAGCGCCTGCTCCACCGCCTTGATCGAAGGGTGCACCATCCGTGTCATCGCCGACAAGAACACG
>JAJTCL010000322.1 GCA_021323255.1 Propionibacteriaceae bacterium
GTGATCCATCGCGTCCAGCGTGGAGAGCCACATCGGATCCTTGGGTGAGATGAAGCCGACCGATGACATGCGCAGCAGCGAGGAGTCGAGCACTTCGGTCTTCGAGTGCTGCACGAATGCCTTGCGCGTGTCACTCCATCCAGCGTCCATGATCTGGTCGTAGATTTCATCGCGTTCGGCACGCCAACGGTCCAGCGGTGCGGGACGCCCGTGTCGATCGGCCAGGCGGATGCAGCGATCGAAGGCGACCCAGCTCATCAGCCGACCGTATGTGAAATCCTGCCGACCTCCTCGCGTCTCCCAGATGCCCTCCTCTGGCTGGTTCCAGTTGTCGATGAGCCAGTTCAGGATGTCGCAGATATGACGCCATCCCCGATGGCCGCCTTCAAGTCCGTGTTGGTCGCCGAAGTAGAGGCTGTCGATTGCCTCGCCGTAGATGTCGAGCTGCAACTGGTCCGCAGCACCGTTGCCGATCCGCACCGGACTGGATCCCCGATATCCCTCCCAATCAGGAAGGATCTCTTCGATGAGGTCGCTGGAACCATCGACCCGATACATGATGTTGAGCGGCCCGCCTTCGCCACCAACCGGCTTGCGGACCCGTTCGGCCAGCCAACGCCCTAGTCCCGCAGCCTCTTCGGTAAACCCGAGACCAAGCAACGCGTACACCGAGAAAGAGGCATCGCGAACCCAGGTGTACCTGTAGTCCCAGTTGCGCTCGCCGCCGATCTGCTCCGGCAATGCGGCTGTTGGTGCTGCAACGAGGCCGCCGCTCGGGGCGTAGGTCATGAGCTTGAGAGTGATCGCAGACCGCTGCAGCGTCTCCCGCCAGCGCCCTTCGTACGTGGACTGGCCCAGCCAAGACCTCCAGAAGCGCACGGTCTCGTTGAAGAGCTGCCAGGCCTCTGCGACCTGCACTAATCGCACAGGCCGCGGCTCGCCTATTTCCAGAACCATTCCGCGCATCTCGCCTGCTCGCAGGTGGAGCTCGAGCTTCAGATCTTCTGCAGAGGCTTGTTGGACACGTGCCAGTCGGGCTTCGTCCGGTTCACGAATGATGTTCAGCGACATCGCCGTACTGCGACCCTGGAAGACGACCCCATCCCCGCTGACATGTGTCTCATGTGGCTCCCGGCCGTAGTCGAACCTTGGAGCAATGTCCACAGCGAAAGTCATCTCACCCCGAACGCATCGCAGCATACGAACGAGCTGCTGCCGGTCCGAGGCAACTGTGGTACTGGCGATCGGCATGAAGTCGATCACCTCGCCCACACCTGCCTCGGTCAGAAAACGCGTGACGAGGATCGCGGTGTCCGGATAGTAGAGCTGTTCTCGGTTGAAGACGTCGACCGTCGGTCGGATCCGGAGGTGCCCGCCGCGATCATGGTCCAGCAGCGAGCCGAAGATACTTGGCGAGTCGAAGCGGGGGGCGCAGAACCAGTCGATGGTGCCGTCAGTGCTGACTAATGCTGCTGTCTGCAAGTTTCCGATGAGACCGTGATCGGCAATCAGTGGGTATGTTGACATCCGCCCTCAATCCTCAGCGTCAGGTTGAGACCATGCTGTGCCCGCACATCGCTCGAGACCTCACCCGCACGGGGTGATTAGCCCCACACTGGCGGGTGGCACGATGCTCCAGTGACTCAAAGTGCCCCGGTCGGACAAGGATCGAGCAACCTGCGGCGCGTACTCGCTCCGTTGGCCCTCGCTCAGTTCATCTGTAGCTTTGCCGGCTCGAACATGAACGTCATGATCACTGACATCAGCGAGGACTTGGACACCACCGTCCAGGGCGTTCAGATCGCGATCACGATCTTCTTGTTGGTGATGGCAGCGTTGATGATCCCTGGCGGCAAGCTCACCGACCGCTACGGCCGCAAGCGCTGCTTCATTGTCGGCCTGGTGATTTACGGCATAGGCGCCTTGATGAGCGCCCTCTCTCCAGGACTGGGCGTGCTGATCATCGGCAACTCCATCCTGGAGGGGATTGGCACCGCGCTGCTCATCCCACCCGTCTACATCCTCACCACGCTGCTGTTCACCGAGATGACGTCGCGAGCTCGTGCATTTGGCGTCATCAGCGCGTTGGGTGGCATTGGCGCCGCAGCCGGCCCGCTCATCGGCGGCCTCATCACCTCAGCGATCAGCTGGCGGGCGGCCTTCATCTTCCAGGCCGTCATCATTGCGGTGATCGTTTTGCTCAGCCGCAATATCACTGATCCACTGCCGCCCGACCCGAGCCGATCGTTCGATACCAGCGGTGCGGTCCTCTCAGCACTCGGCCTGGTGCTTGTCGTCATGGGCATTCTTGCGGCAGACACCAACCTTTGGCTGATGTTGATCCTCATCCTCGCCGGCGCACTCGTGCTCGCGTTGTTCTTCCGCTCGATACGCGCCAAGGAGCGGGCGGGCAAGGAGCCTCTGCTGTCAACAAGCCTCTTCCGGAATCGCACCTCCAACCTCGGCATGGTGACCCAGAACACCCAGTGGGTGATGCTGCTGGGCACCTCCTTTGTCGTCTCGGCCTATCTGCAGGTCGTCCAAGGTCACAACGCAATCGAGACCGGCGTCATCTTCACCGCTGCGACGCTCGGGCTCTTGGTCTCCTCACTCGCGGCCGAGCGGCTTGCCAAACGTTGGCCACAGCGCACCCTTATCCTGGCCGGATTCATTCTCACCATCGCAGGTATCGCCGTCCTGCTCTTCTTCGTAAGAGGCTCTTCGACACCGTGGGCGTTCGCACCTGGCCTACTCCTCATTGGGCTCGGCCTCGGCGCCATGCTCACCCCATCGGTCAACGTTGTGCAGTCGAGTTTCCCCGAAAGCCAGCAAGGTGAGATCTCAGGCCTGTCCAGGAGCGTGTCAAATCTCGGTTCGAGCCTGGGAACCGCAATCGCCGGCACCATCCTTGTTGCTGGCATCACCGCGACACCCGGCCGCGCGTACGCGCTGGCAATGGCAGCCCTGGCAGTGATCGGTCTCGTTGGCCTGGTCGCTGCAGTGATGCTGCCGTCTGAGATTCGTGCTGCGACTGCTCAAGACCTGCCGCAGCGCGAATCTTGAGGAGACTCGACTGAGCGGGCCATGTAGCACCTTCTATGAGCTCGCTGCCCGCGTACCCTGCGCTGCCGGCTCACGATGGTAGTTCGCGAGCGCCCAGATCACCAGGACGTCAATGGCGATGACCATGAGCGACCACCAGGGTGAATACGGCAACCAGATGAAGTTCAGCAGCGCCGATATTCCCGCGAGGATCATGCCTGCGACGCGAGCCCAGGTCGCACCTCGCAGCACGAAAACGCCGACTGCCAGCAACGCCAGGCCCACCAACAGGTGCAGCCAGCCCCAAAGGGTGATATCGAAGGCTAAGAAATAGTTCTCCAGGACGACGAGGTACTGGTCGTTCACAATCCCCGCCAGGCCCTCGATGGCCTGGAAGGCCCCCGCGACGATCATGATCACGCCGGCAAAAACGGCGACGCCATGAGCCAGGGGATTGACCGCCCTGGTATCTGCCATTGGCATCCGAGTATCTGCCATTGGTGTCGTGCCTCCAATTCTGATTGAGTCTGACTCGACTCGACTACCGATGAACGCTACGGGGCTGCGGGCGTCGGTTAATCACCCGTTATGGGTGCTGCGCGCACATAAGCGAGAAGATCGCATGGTGAGCGCGAGCGACCAACCGCCTATGAACCGCCGACTCGCAGTCTTGCTCGCGATGGCAATGTTCGTGCTCGTCGTCGACACCTCGATCATGAACGTGTCGAT
>JAJTCL010000323.1 GCA_021323255.1 Propionibacteriaceae bacterium
GGCCCAACCGATGGACAGCATTGGGGACCGGCGCACCAAGCACGCTACAGAGCCGAACTCGGACAGGGATCCGAATACTGCAGGCAGCTCAGCAACGACCGCCCGCTCGTTCACAATCCTCGCTTGAGCTTCTCTTGACCGAGGAGCGCCTCAGGGTAGCCACGGCGAAACGCGTTAATGCACGCTGGGCACGCGTTCTGTAGACCGGCGTCGAAGGGCCTTGTCAGGATCTGACGTAGCCGCGCACCACACCAAGCCTCGTGATGGTCAGTCGAGGTTGTTGCGTAAAGTCCGGTCGGCGGTCGGCGGACGGCGCGGGGACGGTGACCACTCGGCATGAACTACGGCATCCGTCGGCGCGGTCATCGTCTTGTCGAAGCCACCACCTTCAAAAAGATTCTTGGTGAAACCGATTGTCTCGACTCCGGCGCGGTACCTGCTTGGATCGATGTCCGGAGCGGTCGATGGTCGTCGCATGACTTCGGACCGTACCTGGTGGAACTGACAAAGCACCCAACCCTCATGCTCAACTTGGGAAGACATCCACACGCCCGCATACGACCGCGACGCGGCCCGGCTTCGACAGCTAAATGGCAGTCCCAGAACAAAAGCCCGAAGGCGGACAACACGACGCCAGCGTGGTCGGCCAGATGGAGCGCCCCAAGCACCACGGTCACCCATCCCACGGTCAGCAGGTTGCGGCGGTACCGAGCCATGTTCGGTGCTCCGGTGACAGGTATGGCGCCCTGCCAATGACAGTTTTGATTGCGGTCAGCCGTGCCGCGGCCGTCTGGGCCAGGCGGGCGACTCCGAAGTCGACGATCTTGAGCCCGCCGCGGCCATCAAACATCAAGTTGGTGGGCTTGATGTCGCGGTGAACTACGCCGGCACGATGGGCGGCGACCAGTCCCGAAGCGACGGCTGCCGCCAGTGTGACCGGCGTCCTGCTCGGGCAGAGGTCCGCGTTCGGCCAAATATGTCTGCAGGGTGGGTCCAGGCAGCAACTCCAAGACCAGAAAGGCCATGTTCCCGTCGGTACCGTTGTCGAAGATGGTCATGCACCTTAAGCCTGACAACCAGCTCTTGATCAACTCCGAGGCCGCTACAGGCCGTCACTCGTTGAAAACTCGCGGGTAACAATGAGTAGCGTCGAGCAGTGATTTGCCTAGTCAGCGGCGGTTTGTGCAGCATCGCCCCTAACCTGAAACCCGCCAGATTTGTTCGAATCCAACACCTGCCACACAAGATCAATGGCCTCTGGCGGCATGATCAGACCACCGCTGTCATGCCTCCGTCAACGAACAGAACCTGTCCGTTGACGAAGTCCGAAGCCGGTGAGGCGAGGAACACCAAAGCACCGATCAGGTCCTCCACCTTGCCCCAGCGGCCGGCCGGGGTGCGACCTTTGACCCAGGCAGAGAACTCCTCGTCCTCGACCAGAGCCCTGGTCAGTTCGGTCTCGAAGTATCCGGGCGCAAGCGCGTTGGTCTGGACGCCGGAGGGCCCCAAGTCGGCACACAGACCTTTTGTCAGCATGACGATGCCGCCCTTGGTTGCGCTGTACGGCGCAATACCCGGCCGGGCGAGCTGGCTCTGCACCGATCCGATATTGATGATCTTGCCGCTACCTCGCGCCACCATGCCCCGGGCGACCCGCTGGCCGACCAGGAATGCACTCGTCAGGTTGGTGGCCACAAGATCATCCCAGTCCTCGAGACTGAACTCGATGAACGGCTTCCGACGCTGCAGACCGGCATTGTTGACCAGGATGTCCGGGGTGCCCCAGTCGGCTTCGATGTCGGCGATACCTCGGTCGACAGCGGCCAGATCAGTGACGTCGAACGTGCTGACTCGGGTCCGGCCACCCGTCTCGTCGGCCAATGTGGTTGCCGCCAGCGTGGCTTGCTTCACGTCGCGGCCGTGGATCACCACCCGAGCACCAGCTTGAAGCAAACCCTTGGCGAGGGCATAACCAATCCCTCGGCTGGAGCCCGTGACCAAGCCGAGCCGACCGCTTAGATCGAACATGTTCATCGAGTGACCCTAGTGGAGCGAATTCGGCACCGCTCCGATGTGCGTCGGTCGGCGCAGAAGCTGCGACCGTGCCACCGTCAGGCGGTCGGTTAGCGCCGCCAACCGATCTCGAGTATCTCGATCTTCGGAGCATTCCGGGTGCCGTAGCCAGTGTCGGGAATCACTGGCTCAGCCGTTGAAGTGGCAGGGGTCCAGCTGTTGATCTCGCTCATTCCAGGGATCGGCGGCAAGACGTCGGGCGTGTGCTTCAGGTCGTCGAGCAACTGTTCGTACGCGAGCCGATTGCCGAGCTGACGAGTCGCTGACATCCACGTGTCGGTGGCGATCAAGTGCTCGACTCGCCGGAGGTCCGCGCACAGCTGTTGTCGGCGGGCAGCTCTCCACAGCTCGTCGGCTTCTTGATCGACATCATGGGGCCTGCTGAGCCTGTCGAGAATCGCACCGCCGAGACGGCTCATCTGCCTGCGGACGAATGGCTTGACGAGATGGGGCGTTGCAGTCTGAGCACTTCCGCTCACGTCTTCAAGATTGACTCAGCCAGCTGCGCCTGACAAGGGCCCGACGGCCGAACCTAGTGTGTGGCTATGCCGACTGACATAGCAGCCGTTACCCGCACCTGGGGTCTGCTCGGTGTGCCATCGAGCGTTGCGGCCCATTGGCCAGGAATTGAGCAGGGCCCCGCTGAACTACGGGAAAGTGGACTGTTGGAGATGCTCCGCGCCCACGGTGTTCGGGTCGCTGACCACGGCGATCTGCCCGTCGCACGGTGGACCGCCGACAGGAACGGCGAGCAGCCGAATGCCTGGCGGCAGGTTGTTCAGGTGGTCGATGCGGCACGCTCCGCCATCTCCAACGTGCTCCTCGCAGGTCAGGCGCCGTTGGTGCTCGGGGGAGAGTGCACCTTGGCAATCGCGCTCGTGGCTGCCGTAGTCGAGCAATACGGGGAAGTGGGTCTGATCTATGTCGACGGTGGCCAGGACCTGATGATCCCGGTCGACCATCCACACGAACCGATCCTCGATGCCATGGGCGTGGCCCACATGCTGGATCTGCCCGGCTGCGTTTCCGAGCTCGCCGGGATCGGACCGCGACGGCCGCTGCTACAGCCCGCAGACGTCGCCTTTGTCGGCTTTGGTGATGCGGAGGAGGACGTGCACGGCCTGGTGCATTCACCCCGGCTGCGGGACGCGGAGGTGATCGCCGACCCGGTCGCTGCTGGTCGACGCGCCCTGAGGGCCGTGCCGCATCGACATCTCGTGGTGCATTTCGATGTCGACGTTCTGGATGCTCTCGACTTGCCCTTAGCCGACATCGCTACGTATGGGACCGGCATGCGACTGGAGCATGTGGAGCCGCTGCTCAGGACTCTTGTCGCCAACCCCCGAGTAGTCGGCATGACCGTTGTCGAAGCCGACCCGGATCACGACCCGGACGGAACCTCCGTCCGTCGGCTGTTGGCAGCGCTCGCGTCGGCACTCGGTGCCACGATCTCCGCAGCAGAGTAGACCTTTGTGGTGCTAGTTGTCGCTGTTCGGCTGGGGGCGGGTCACCGGCGACGTCTGGTTCCGTCTCGTCCGGCGGCGGAGTGCAAGGCCAATGACGAGAACCAGCAGCCACTTCGCGATCATGAACAGGATTGGGACGCCTAGACCATCGGTGATCACCGGTGAAACGAGGAACAAGTTGGTCGAGGCGTGCAGCAGTATCGCAATCAGCACACTTTCCCG
>JAJTCL010000029.1 GCA_021323255.1 Propionibacteriaceae bacterium
CCGGCAGGGGCCATCGCCATCGCGATCTTGCTGGTCGATGAAGTGGACGAGGTCTTTGCCAATGTCTATTCGACGACGATGTCGGTGCACAATCTCCTCCCTCAGGTCGATCGAAGGATCATCGCGGTGTTGATCGGGTTAACGGCAACCTTGCTGGCCGGGCTACTCGACTTGGGCCAGTACCAGGCCTTCCTGTTCTTGATCGGCTCAGTCTTTGTGCCGCTGTACGCGGTTGCCGCGGTGGACTTCCTTGTGGTCCGCCGGCAACGGTGGGACGTCTCGACAAGCGCCAAGTTCCGAGCCACACCGGTGATCGCCTGGGCCTGCGGATTCGCCGCGTACCAGCTGGTCTATCCCGGAACCGTTCCTGGTTGGGCCGACTTCTGGACCACGATCGGCTTTGTGCCGCCCGGCTGGCTCGGCTCTTCCGTGGCGGCGATTGTGGTTGGAGGGGTAGTGATGTTGATCTGCGGTTTGGCGGTGCGTCATCGGGGTGAGGTCCGCACATGACGCACATGACATCCTGGCGAGCGTGTCAGTTGACGTGACCCCTGCGCCGGCCCTGGTCGCTCATCGCGGTTTCTCCTCACGACATCCGGAGCAGACGCGGGCGGCGTATCAGGCGGCGATTGAGTGGGCTCACGAGACTGAGATCCCGCTCGGGCTGGAGTGCGATGTGCATTTCAGCGCCGATGACGAGCTCATCTGCCTGCACGATCTGACCCTGGATCGGACCTCGACGAGTACCGGGCCGGCGTTTGAGCGCACCGTAGCGGAACTCAAGCTGCTGGATTTCGGCTCCCGGAGTGTTCCTGATCCAGAACCTGAGCAGCGCGAGCTGATCACCCTGCGGGAACTGATGATCATGGTCCGGGATGCCCGCCAGGACCGGATACCGGTCAACCTCGTGATCGAGACCAAACACCCGAACGAGCGGGGCCGGGCAGTCGAGGAACGTGTCGCCGCGATGCTCGCTGAGTTCGGCTGGGATCAGCCAGGCTCACCAGCCGAGCTGGTCTCCTTCTCGATCAAGGCACTGAGGCGATTCGGCTGGCTGCTCCCCGGATTGAAACGCACATTGCTCGTCGAAAATGATCTTGGTCGGTGGCGCGACGGCAAGCTGCCCGACGGCGTACGTGTTATCGGTCCGGAGCTAGTGTTGATCAAGGAAGATCCCGAGTTCGTCGAGCGGTCACGACAGCGAGGCCACTACGTGCATGCCTGGACGGTGAACGAACCTGACGACATCAGGTTCTGCCGCGATCTTGGGGTGAGCACGATCACCACCGACGACCCCGATCGAGTGGCAGCCGTACTCGCCGAATAGAGGCGCGTTGAAGCCTTCGACAAGCTCAAGACGGCGCCTGTCGCAGCGCGTGCCCCTCGACAGGCTCAGTGCACATGCTCACAGGTTCAGGGCCCATGTCTCACAGGCTCAGGGCACATCAGGAGTCGCGGGCAATCGGACATGACATACAGCGCGGCCCGCCGCGACCGGAACCCAGCTCGGACCCGGCAATAGGGATCACCTCGATGCCCGCCTCAATGAGACGCTGGTTGGTCTCGACGTTCCGCTCGTACGCGATCGCGACCTTCGGCTCGATAGCGAGTGTGTTGTTGCCGTCGTCCCACTGCTCGCGCTCGGCGGTCACCGGGTCGAGCCCGGTGTCGATCAACTGCAGCTGGTCAAGGCCCATCGCTCGGGCCGCGGCCTCCAGAAAGGGTGCCGGCTGCTCGACGACGAGATCCGAGCCGTTGTCGGAACGAACCGTGATCGCGGGCAGCTGGTGTGCGACGTTCGGGTACATCACCACCGCGTCGACGTCGACCATGGTGCAGATGGTGTCCAGGTGCATGGTGGCGCGATCTTGGTTGATCGGCACCACGAGTACGGTGTGCGCGAGTCCCAGCCGGAAGGTAGTCCGTGCCAGACGCTCGGCACCCGAGGGCTGAGTCCGTTCACCGACCCCGACCGCCAGCACACCGTCGGCCATGGCCAGGACATCGCCACCCTCCAGGTATTCCTCCCGCCAGCCGTGAATCCGCTCGATTCCGGTGAATCGAGGATGGAAAGCGTAGATCAACTCGGTCAGTTGGGTTTCGCGCCGGCGCGCCGGCATCGCCAATGACGTGATCGTGACCCGGTCTCCGATCCAGACGCTGGAGTCGCGGGTGAACAGCAGGTTAGGCAGCGGATCGATCAGAAAGTGGTCGGGTCGGTAGAGCGCGGCAACCAGACTGCCGGTGCCCTGCACCTCGTCGTTGCGGAGGCCGGCCATCATGATCTCGGCCAGCTCTGCCGGACCAAGATCAGCAAGATAGCGCAGCAGATAGATCCGCAGCGTCTCACCCAGCCGGATGTCGGAAACGAGATCCTGGATGGCCTTGGCACGCGCAGTGGGGTCTGCCAACGTTTCGACCAGCAACGTGCTGACATAGAGCACTTCCACCCCGCGATTGCGGAGCGTCTCAGCGAACTCGTCGTGCTCCTCCTGCGCCCGGTCCACCCAGGGCAACCCGTCGAAAAGCAGTGCATCGTTGTTGCGCGGCGTCAATCGTTTCAGCTCGTTGCCGGGACGATGCAGCAGCACGGTACGCAACCGGCCGACCTCGGACCGGACCCCCGGTGTAGTGACTGCCTGAACTGACATGACGAGGAGATTACCGATTGTGAGAACCCGGCAGGCGAGCCGCGTTGCCGAGGCTAGCCTTGCTAGGTGACCGCCGCCCTGTCCCGTGTCGCGTGCGTGATCCCGGCCAAGGACGAGGAGCAACGCATTGCCGCCACCGTGACTGCAGCGAGAGATCTGCCCGGTGTCGAGATCGTGATCGTTTGCGACGACGGCAGCAGCGATCGTACGGCGGACTACGCGGCAGGCGCCGGGGCGATCATCGTCTCCCACACCCGGAATCGAGGTAAGGCTGCTGCAGTGGAATCTGCGGTCAATGGATTGGGCGTGATCGAGCAGCGCGACCAGCGACCCGAAGCAGGATGCCTGCTGCTGCTCGATGCCGATCTTTCCGAGTCGGCGGCGAACTGCGCACCACTGATCTCACCAGTGGTCAAAGGTGAGGCGGACCTGACGATTGCGGTGTTGCCGGCTCAGCACACGGCGGATGGTAGTGTGCCCGGCGGTTTCGGTTTGGTTGTGAACACTGCAAGGCGGGGGATTGCCGAGTTGACTGGCTGGACTCCGCGGGCGCCGCTTTCAGGCCAGCGCTGTCTCACCCGGCGCGCTTTTGAGCTGGCCAGTCCGTTGGCGGCCGGGTGGGGCATGGAAATCGGTATGACGATTGATGTACTGCGGGCGGGTTTGAAGATTCAAGAGATCGAGATCGACCTGCGTCATCGCGCTACCGGCACCGACCTCGGTGCGCAATTGCACCGGGCGGCTCAGCTTCGCGACGTGACTCGGGCGCTAGCCGCCCGGGGCCTGGTGCAGGCCGAGTTGAAGGACTTGAAGGAATCCGGCGGAGTGGCCGGCGTATTCAGACGACTCCGAGGTAAGCAGGCATGAATCGATGACGGCGACCAAGCACAAGCGCCGGAGCGGGAATCCGGCCAAGCCGCCAAGGCCCGCCTACCGGCCAGGAGTCTGGCACCGGAACCATCAGTTCGCCTTGTTCGGAATCGTCGGTGCCACCGCGCTGACGTTGCTTGCCGGCTTTCTCGGTCCGTCCGCCGTCACCTTGACCCTCGGTCCACGGGAGTCCTACCTGCCTCCCTGGTACCTGCCGGCCGGCCTAGTGAAGCCCAATGAGTGGTTTGTTTCGCTGCTGATCTGGGCCGCGATCATCCTCGGTGCACTCGGACTGTGGGTCGGGCTGCGGGCACTCGCTGACGGCTGGAAACCCAAATTCAAAAAGCTCTTCGGGCTGGGCACGGTGCTCAGCCTGCTCACGGCTTGTGTGCCGCCGATGACCTCGGCAGACGTCTTGATGTACGCGGCGTATGGGCGGCTGCAGGCGATCGGGCGCGACCCGTATGAGATCACCCCAGCAGAGGTCTTCCGCGGCCAGTTCGATCCGGTGCTGCGCTGGACCGAGCGGCCCTGGCAGGACACTCCGAGCGTCTACGGTCCCATCACCTCCTGGACGCAGCTGGTCGCCAACAAATTCGGTGGCGAAAACATGCACGACATCGTGTTCTGGCTGCAGCTGTTCTCGGTGGTGCCGTTCATTCTGGCCTGTGCCGGGGTGGTGCTGCTGGCACATGGCGATACCCGGCGTCAGGGACGCGTCGCATTGCTGACGATCGCCAATCCGTTGTTGATCTGGGCTGTGGTCGCTGGTGCGCACAACGAGCCGCTGGCGGTGATGTTTGCGGTTGGCGGCCTGCTGTTCATGCGCAAGAACCCCTTCGTCGCCGGCCTCGGAATCGGGCTTGCCGGTTGCGCCAAGGTGAGTATCGGGCTGTGGGGACTCGCCATGTTGTGGGCCTATCGTCGGGAACCGAAGAAGGCGCTGCTGCTCTGTCTGGGCACAGCGGTCCCGATGGGTTTGGCCTACGTGCTCTGGCAACCCACGGCGTTCCTCCAGGCCCTGCGCAACGGCGGTTATGTCTCCGTCGGATCTTGGGCCAATCCGCTCTATCGCCTGCTCGATGTCTTCATGACCGGGTTCAACGCCAAGCTCGTCGTCGGAATCATCTCCTATATCGGCTTGATCGTGATCGCGTGGATGCTCTCCCGGGTAGTGCCCTGGACAGCGGCTCCTGGTTTGGACTCCGATGCCGACCTGCGGCAGGATCCCCTCACCATCGCGCTGCGAACGGCGCTGGTGTTGTCGGTGGCGTGGCTGATCACCTCGATGTACACGCTCTCCTGGTACGACATGCTCGCCTGGATGCCGCTCGCTGTGCTAGCGGCCAGCAAGCTCGACAAGATCATGCTGATCAGGGGCGCAACATTGTCACTGGCGTATGTGCCGGGTCGGGCGATTGATCTTGGTTCCGCTCTCGACTTCACCGCCACCCGAATGCGGGACACCGTGTCGCCGATCGTGCAGATGGCAATGGTGCTTGCGGTGATCTTGTGGTGGCGCCAGCCCGAGCGTCCGGAGCTCTTCCCCTTCAAGAAGCCGAAAGCCGCACCAGCGGCCTCATCGCCGCCGGTCTCTGGCCCACACGCCGAGCCCACCAAGGTGCCGCGCAGCTCCTCGTCACAGGCAACGCGAGGTCAGGCGGCAGTCCCGGTCAAGGAGCTGGCATCGCGGCATAGGAGCTGATTTCGGCGCGCAACGCTGCTCTGCTCTCGGGAGTGGCGAAGGACGCGTCGACGGCC
The DNA here is from genome assembly GCA_021323255.1 of Propionibacteriaceae bacterium. Lineage (GTDB taxonomy): Bacteria > Actinomycetota > Actinomycetes > Propionibacteriales > Propionibacteriaceae > Microlunatus. The sequence continues at coordinate 5,283 of JAJTCL010000029.1, forward strand.
GCCAGGGCCAGCTCAGTCAGGCCGCGTTCGTCGAGGTCCAGCAGCCGAGCTGCGATCGCGTACTCGGTGGTGAGATCAGTGCCGAACATGGGCGGATCGTCTGTGTTGATGGTCACCGTCACTCCAGCTGCCAGCAGCTCCCGAATCGGATGATGATCAAAATCGGGCACCTGGCGCAAGGCGACGCTGGAGGTCAGACAGAGGTCCAACGGGATCTTGTGCTGCACCAGGTGTGCCAGCAGGCGCTGGTCGTGAACCGCGGTTATGCCATGCTCGATCCGCTCGGCACCCAGACTCACCAGGGCGTCCCAGATGGTCTCGGGCCCGGTGGTCTCGCCGGCGTGCGGCACGCTGTGCAATCCCGCCGCCCGAGCCCGGTCGAACTGATCACGAAACATCGAACGCGGAAATCCCTGCTCCGATCCGCCGACTCCCAACCCGACCAATGCCGGCACCTCATGATCAAGAGCAACCGACGCCGTCAGGTCGGCCGCCGGCATCCCGAAATCGGCGGGGATGTCGAAGATCCACTGCAGCTCCAGACCAAGATCACGCGCGGCAGCCCGCCGGGCGTCCTCGATCGCCTCGAGGAACGCCTCCGCAGGCAAGTCGTCGGTGATTGAGATGTAGGGGGTCACTGTCAGCTCGGCGTACCGGATGTTCTGGGCCGCCATGTCGGCTGCCACTCCGGAAGTGATCAAGTGGACGTCTTCGGCAGTCTTGATCAGATCGACGACCGCGAGATAGTTCCGGATGAAGTGCGGAAAGTCCTTGAAGATGAAGAACCGCGCCAGTTCGTCCGGATCGCTCGGCACGGTTCCGGGATGCCGCGCCGCCAGCTCGGCGACCACGCGCTGTGACACTGAGCCGACGTGGTGAACGTGCAGCTCAGCCTTGGGAAGGCCGGCGATGAAGCCCTCAGTGACCGCCACAGAGGCCAGTCTGTCAACATCCCGCTGGCAGGTCGTCAACATCCCGCTGGTACGTGAACATCCCGTTGGTACGTGGGATAAGTGGGCATCCCGCTGGTACGTGGGCATCCCGCTGGTACGTCGCCAACCTTGGTACAGCGCCTGTTTGCACGATCTATCTGAGGGTCAGCCGAAGCGGCGAGCGGAGGCTTCCTGTTCGGCCAGTCGCCGGAGAGCCAGAATGAGGGGCTCGATCAGGACAGTGCCCAGTACGACATACCGCACCGCGGCGGTCGGTGAATCGGTGGGCATGTTGTCGATCTCGAACTGCGCGATCTGGCGCATGTGGTCCGAATAGACATCGAGTGCGCCCTCGGGCAGCTCGAAGCCGGCTTCGTCGAGTGCCCGAAGTGCCTCGTCGACATTCGGTCCGGCCACGGCGGTTGCTGCCATTCCCAGCAGCTCATACAGCGATTCCGGCGGCTCCTCGATCGCCCGAATCACTCGTTGTGCGGCCGTGACGGAGAGTCCGGCTGGGCCCAGCAGCGCCCGAATGAGGCGCAACCTCGCCACATGACTCTCGTTGTATTGGGCCTGCGTGGCGGAAGTCCGGATGCCTTCCTGCAGCAGCTTCTCCCGCAGATAGAACTTGATCGTCGCGACGGGGACGCCGGTCTGCGACGAGAGTTCAGAAATCCGCATGACCGCCTCACTTGACATTGGATAGTGCTACTCTCCAATATTAGAGAGTAGCACTATCTAATTGGAGGATCTCATGGCCGATGTGATTCCGGCTCGCATGACTCATGACTATGACGGTGATCTTGTCGTATTCCTGATCGGGATGCGCATCAACAAACCGTGGCGGCCAGATCTTTGGCTGCCGGCGTTCAACGCCATGCCGAAAATGCTCGCTGAGCTCTCCCGGGACCCAGACTCCGGCCTCCTTGGCTACCGGATGACCTTCGGGGCCGGCGGACCGCTGCTGGTGCAGTACTGGAACTCGCACGAAAAGCTGTATCACTACGCAAGCGATCGGAGTGCAGCGCATCGTCCAGCCTGGGCCGCGTTCAATCGCCGGGCGCGTAAGGCGCCCGGCGCAGTCGGCATCTGGCATGAGACCTATGTCGTGGAGCGAGCCGAGTCGATCTACTCCGGCATGCCGGTTTCCGGGCTCGCTGCGGCCACATCCTGCGTGCCGGTGGCACGGCGCGGCGAGACCGCGGTGGAGCGGCTCGGCGTGCGACAGGCCGCCTGACGACTGCCAGCCGCCAGGCGCAGGAGCGTCGGGTGAGAAATGGTCAAATGGCAGCGTTGCGCAGGGATAGCCTGTGCCGGTGCTCGCACTCCCGCCCAATCATTATGGCTATTACGGCCCGGTCGGCACCTTTACTCACCAAGCGCTGCTGACGTTGCCCGCACTCCCCGACGAACCCACCGCGTACGCGACCGTGGGCCAAGCCCTCCAGGCGGTCCGCGACGGCGACGTCGCCGCCGCCTTGGTGCCGATCGAGAACTCGGTGGAAGGTGGGGTCTCTGCGACGCTGGACAATCTGGCATCCGGGGAACCGCTGATGATCATCCGCGAAGTGGTGCTCCCTGTCCAGTTCAGCCTCTTCGCACGTAGCGGCATGCAACTTCAGGACCTACGCCGAGTGCTGACCCATCCGCATGCGGCAGCACAATGCCGGGACTGGCTCGCCGACAACCTGCCGCAGGCCATCATCACCGAGGGCGGCTCGACAGCGGCGGCCGCTGCCGAGGTGGCCGATCCGAGCTCGCGTTTCGATGCTGCGATCTGTGCCCAGATTGCCGGCGAACTGCACGGCTTGGTGCCGCTGGCGAAAGACATTGCTGACAATCCGGACGCGGTCACGCGATTCGTGTTGGTCTCGCGGCCCGGAGCCGTCGGCCCAGCTACGGGTGCCGACAAGACCACGATGGTTTTGTTCATGCGCGACGACCATCCTGGTGCCCTTTTGGAGATCCTCGAACAGTTCGCCAGCCGAGGTGTGAACCTGTGCCGGATCGAGTCACGTCCGACCAAGAAGAGTCTTGGTGACTACTGCTTCAGCGTCGATGCTGAGGGTCACATCGATGACGCCCGCCTGGCTGAGGCGATGATGGGGCTGCATCGGGTCTGCCGCGACGTGGTTTTCCTCGGCAGCTACCCTCGGGCCGACCTGACTGAGCCGACCATCCGGGAAGGCACCTCTAACGAGGAGTACGCCGCAGCCGCGACCTGGCTGCGGAAGTTGCGCGGCTGACGGCCTGCCCGCCGGGCACGTGAATGCGTCGCCCAGCACCTATCGCGGTGCTGACCTCACCGTCGCCTGTCGTCAGTTCGCGGATCGGCCTCGGTGCACGCAACAGCAGGGCACCGGGCACCACCTCGGCGACGAGGGTGTTGCATTCACCGACGGTGTCGCCGTCCAACTGAACTTGATCACGCTCCTCCACCGTGATCATGACCCGGTGGCCAGTCAGCCGATCCAGCTGGTCGTCGGGTTGCTTGCGCCTCGTCAAGACGCGTGTTGTCAACCTGACCCAATCGCTGAGCGTCCGCGGAGAGGCGACGACCACGTCCAGCAGTCCGTCGTCGGCGCGTGCGTTGGGAATCAATTGGATGTTGGCCATCAGGAAACCAACATTGCCAATCACGATGACGTGGGCGCGGCGCCTGATCGGCGGCTGATCATCGACCACGATCGTCGCATGCAGTGCGGGATGGTTGGCGTTTTGTGCCGCCGAAACGAAGTAGGCGGCAGAACCGACGGCCTTCTTCATCTTCGGGTCGGTGGCCTCCATGATCACCGCATCCAGGCCGATGCCGGCCATCACCGCAAAATGAACAGGCGGCTGGTCGTCAACCTGGAGGCGTACCAGATCGAGCGCTTTGTCGACACCGTCAAAGGCAACGTCCAGCGCGGCCACCTCGTCCAGCGGGATGCCGATATTCCGAGCCAGCAGATTGCCCGTGCCAGCAGGGATCAGGCCGAAGGGAATGCCAGTGTGGGCCAGCCCGGAACAGATCACCCGGATCGTGCCGTCGCCGCCAGCGCCCAGTACCAGGTCAACGTTTTCGCGTACGGCCTGCTCAGTCATGGCCCACCCGGGATCCTCGCTCGTGGTCTCGAGCCAGAGGGCACGATCCCAACCGCGAGTCTTCAGCTCGTATTCCACGTGCCGCCGGAACGTGATCCAGTCGGTGACCCTTGCCGGGTTGTAGATGACCGCGGCGCGTCGCAGCGGGGCGGCTGAAGGCTCCTCGGCGATAACTCGGCTGCGGACGATCTCGCCCACCAGTTCGTGCGGGATCGGCACCCGTACTCCACCTGCCAGCAGGGCCGTGGTTGCCGCGAGCGCTCCATACAACGCGCCTCCCACGATGTCGGAGATGTAGTGCGCGCCGGTGATCCAGCGATCGAAGGCAACCGCGAGTATCAGCAGACCAGAGCCCACCTGCCACCAGATCCGGGCACGCACGCTCTGCCTGGTCACTGCGAACGTCGCACCAACGGCGATCGACAGAGCTACCGCCCCGGTCACATGGCCAGACGGATAGGCGTAGCCGTACGCGGTCAGCAGATCGAGCGCCTGCGGCGGTCGCTCCCGTTCAAAGGTGATCTTGAGCAGCGAGACGCCGCCCCAACCCAGCGCGATCACCAGCACCAGGGCTACCGCGAGCTGGCGTAATCGGCGCCGCAGCGCCCACAGTGCGATTGCTGCCAGCGCTGCGTATTCGAACCCCGGCCAGGTGAGCAGCGCAAAGGCGGCGACGATTTCTGCAGCCGCCGACTCCGCCTCCAACTGAGGCGGCGCAGTGCGAAGATCGAGGGCCGCGAGTGCCGCTGAATTGAACGTGAGCCAGGTCCAGACAGCGAAAGCCACCAGCAACGAGATCGCGATGAGGACCGACGATCGGGTCGGGGGGCGGCGGACCATAACCGCTTCATCATGGCAGCAGCACCCAACGCCCGCTCTGCAATGTGCGCGGTTCACCATGCGGCTGATCGTGATGGTTAGGCTTGCCCGGTGATTGATGTCAAAGTGCTCCGCCTCGATCCGGACCGCGTACGGGCCTCCCAGCGCGCCCGCGGTGAGTCGGAGTCTTTGGTCGACGACCTAGTCACAGCAGACGAGGCGCGCCGCAATGCGATCGCTCACTATGAGGAGCTCCGGGCCGAGCAGAAGGCGCTCGGCAAGCAGGTGGCACAGGCCGATGGTGAGGACCGCGCGATGCTGCTGAGCCGTACCAAGGAGCTCGCCGACATGGTCAAGAAGGCTGAGGCGGCACAGAACGAAATTGCGATCGCCTTCGACCAGATGCTGCGACAAGTCGGGAACCTTGTCTTCGAGGACGTGCCGCCGGGCGGCGAAGATGACTACGTCGTGCTCGAGACGCTTGGTGCGCCGCGCGATTTTGCCACGGAGGGTTTCCGGCCCAAAGATCATTTGGAGCTCGGCCAGCTGCTCGGTGCCATCGATGTGGAACGCGGTGCCAAGGTGTCTGGGTCTCGCTTCTACTACCTCACCGGGCAAGGGGCAGAACTGGAACTGGCCTTGATCAACCTCGCAATGAACATCGCGATCGGCAACGGCTTCATCCCGTTCATTCCGCCGGCTCTTGTCAAGCCGCAGGCGATGGAGGGCACCGGCTTCTTGGGCCAGGCCGCACAAGACGTCTACCACCTCGAAGAAGACGATCTTTATCTGGTCGGCACCGCGGAGGTTCCGCTGGCGGCCTACCACACCGACGAGATTCTGGACCCTGACACGCTGCCCCGCCGCTATGCCGGCTTCAGTCCGAGCTATCGACGGGAGGCAGGCTCCCACGGCAAGGACACCAGGGGAATCTTCCGGGTGCACTGGTTCGACAAGGTCGAGATGTTCGTCTTCTGCGCGCCGGAGCAGTCAGCGCCGGAACATCAGCGGTTGCTGCAGTGGCAGAAGGACTTTGTCAGCGCACTCGAGATCCCCTTCCAGGTGATCGAACTAGCTGCTGGTGATCTTGGCCTGAGCGCAGCACGCAAGTATGACCTCTACGGCTGGCTGCCCACTCAAGATCGTTATCGCGAGATCACCTCTACGTCTAACTGCACTGATTTCCAGGCGCGACGGCTGAACATCCGGGCCCGCTTCGATTCCGGTACCGCGCCGGTCGCGACCTTGAACGGAACGCTGTGTGCTATGACCAGGACCATCATCATGATCTTTGAGAATCACCAGCAGGCTGACGGATCGGTGCGTGTTCCCGAGGCGCTACGGCCGTACTTGGGAGGCCGGGACGTTCTGACCCCGCGTTGACACCTTCAGCTGGTCAGGGCTGGCGCCCACGTCTGGTCGCGCTGGACATTGATGGCACTGTCGTGGATCGCAACGGCTTGCTGCCGCATGCGGTGGCCGAAGCAGTTGATCTCGTTGTCCAGGCCCGGGTACCGGTGGTGCTGTCGACTGGTCGGTCCTGGCACGGCACGAGAGCAGTGTTCGAGGAACTCGGTCTGCCACCCGGACCGACCGTCTGTTCCAACGGCGCGGTGATTGTGCGGTACCCGCCACAGGAGATCATCAAGGCGATCACCTTCGACCCACGACCGGTGATCACCCAGGTCGAGGAGTTTGCGCCGGGGTCGTTGATCGCTGTCGAGGAGATCGGGCGTGGCTACCGGCTCAATAATCGCTTCCCGGGCGATGACCTGACCGGCGAGTTGATCATCGAGGATGCCGAGCAGCTCAGCTCACGGCCGGTGACCCGCGTGATCGTGAGGGATCCGACTCGCTCCGAAGAGGACTTCGAGGCGTTGGCCCGACATCTCGGCCTGCATGGTGTCACCTACTTCGTCGGGTGGAGTGCCTGGCTCGACATCGCTCCAGATGGCGTGAACAAGGCAACCGCGCTCGCCGAGGTGGCAGCAGGCTTCGGCGTCTCAGCTGGGGACGTTTTGGCCTTCGGTGATGGCCGGAACGACATCGAGATGCTGCGCTGGGCAGGCCGCGGGGTAGCCATCGGTGACGCACCTGAGGAGGTCAAGGCCGCCGCCGATGACGTAACTGAGTCGTTTGACCAGGGTGGACCGACGGCTGAGTTACGTCACTGGTTCGGATAACAATCAGCGGCGGGGCTCGGTAGACCTCTCGTCGTCGACGACGGTCCGGTCTTCGGCGTTGCCACGGCGAAGATCATCACGGATCGTGCCGTCGTCGACATCGCGCCGCGTCGTGTCGACTTGCTCATCGCGTACCGTCGGATCCCGAACGTCGTCGCGTACCCTCGAATCCCGAACGTCATCGCGTACCGTGCGATGTCGGACGTCGTCGTCAACTGAACCCTCGCCCGTGTCCGTAGCACGCCTGGGGCTCGTGTCGTCGCCTGTTGTCCGGTTCCGTACGTCGGGGTCGAGACGGTCCGCCTTGCGGAGTGAGTCCTCGACGTCCGCCCGCTCCGCTGCAGTGCGCTCCCGCTGCTCCGCGGATACGGACTCCAGCCGCTCCGCCTCGGCGCGCGCATCCTGAGCCTGCGCGGCCTTCGCGTTGGCTTCGGCCTCTTGTCTGTCGAGGACGGCCGCCCGCTCAATTGCCTCTTGTCTGATCTTCTCTGCGCGGGCCCTCCGCGCGCCGGCACGGCGATTCATGAGGAAGAACGCCACAACGGCCAAGATCACGAGAACGACGATGGCGAGAACGACCCACCCGGTGACACTCATGCCGGTTCCCTTCTCTCAGGCGGACCGGGACTTCTGCCCGTGCGTGGCACGGCCGCGCAAATTGTCCGCTAGAGATGGGTACCCGCGCCGATAAATCCGAAACTGGCGGTCCTCGAGTTCCGAAACTGGCGGTCCTCGGAGCTGCGAGCTCGTTCCTGATCCGGCATTTTGTCCGAACAAGTCCCCGGTCTCAGGGTCGATCAAGCCGATTTGGCCTGCGGCTTGAGCGGTGTTAATAATTCAGCCTGGTCGGCTGAGATGACGGTGAACCTCTTAGAGGTACATCCCCCCGCTGCCCTCGCGTCGGCCCTCGGGTGGCGCGGCTGGCACAGGGCCTGACGGCAACGCCCGCCGCATCTGCTCAAGCTGCGCCCGAGCCGCCATCTGCTGCGCAAAAAGGGCCGTCTGGATGCCGTGGAACAGGCCCTCGAGCCAGCCCACCAGTTGGGCCTGCGCGATCCGCAGTTCGGCATCACTGGGGGTGGCGTCGTCACTGAATGGAAGAGTGATGCGCTCCAGCTCATCAGCGAGCTCGGGCGCGAGTCCCTCTTTGAGCTCGGTGATCGAGGTCTGGTGGATCGCCCGCAGCCGCTGCCGGCTGGCGTCGTCGAGTGGAGCCGCCTTCACCTCGGCCAGCAGCTGTCGGATCATATTGCCGATCCGCATCACCTTGGCAGGCTGCTCAACCAGGTCGGTGACCGATTTCGGCTCATCGGTCTCCACCTCGTCACGAGGCGGCCCCTCGACGGCCATCGCCTGAGGCGTCACGACATAGACGCGCCCGTCATCGGTCGCCCCCGCGACACCTTGCATCTCGGCCTTGCATCTCGGGTTGCTCATTGCCGGCTGTCGAGTCAGTGGTCATATCTGTAGATCCTAGTGAAAGCCGCGGCTAGCCATTTCCAACGAGCGCCAGTATCGATTCCCTCTGACAGACAGCCCGCCGGATTCGCCTTCGTCGCTGGCTAGCAGCCGCTGGCCCTTCCACGTAGCCCGCCGCGAGCTCCTGCAGTCGGCGAAGCGGGCTGCCCGTCAGAGTGGCGGTGTCCATTGCACTCTGACAGACAGCCCGCCGGATTCGCCTCCTTCGTCGCTCGCTAGAGCGCTGGCCCTTCCACGTAGCCCGCAGCGAGCTCCTGCAGTCGGCGAAGCGGGCTGACCGTCATAGTGCGAAAACCGGTGGAGGGCGTCAGCACCTCAGCCCTACGCTGAATCAGTCATGCACGACTTCCCGCCGCTGGTCCCGGACTTGGCGGGGCCGGACGCTCGCGCACACACCACTCCCACTCGCAGTGGGCGGGCCGCGGTGCGCCGGCGCCTACCCAGGCATGACTTCTCTCAACCGAACACCCGTAGCGGTGTCCGATTCCTCGGCTGGTTGCTGTGGCAGCAGCTGCCAGTGCTGTTGCTCAGCTCGCTGATCAGCGTGATCGAGTGGCTTCCAGGTTCGGTGGGGCCGTACCTGGTCGGCAAGATCGTAGACGAGGGAATCATCCCAGGCGACCTTGCCACAGTCGGTCGGCTCAGCCTGATCATGTTCGGCCTGGTGATCATCGGGATCATCGCAAGCGTGCTGGGCCACACGGTTGTGGTACGCACCTGGCTGGTCGCGATGTACGGCTCGATGAAGCTGGTGACGCGCAAGGCAACCCAGATGGGGCACGTACTTCCGCAACGTACTCCGACCGGTGAGGTACTCAGCGTCTCCGCCAGTGACTCTGATGAGTTCGGTGCGTTGACCGAGGTCGTGTCACGCTTTGTCGGCGCCTTGATCGCGTACCTGGTGATCGCTGGATTGGTGCTCTCGACCTCCCTCAAGCTGGGCATCGTGGTGCTGATCACCGCACCGCTGATCGTGTTGTTCGCAATGCCCCTGCTGCGGCCGCTGCAGCGGCGCGAAGAGGTCGAGCGAAACCGAACATCGGATCTGACCTCATTGGCAACCGATATCGTGGGCGGGCTGCGCATCCTGCGCGGCATCGGCGGCGAACAGACGTTCGCGCGCAACTACAGCGGACAGTCGCAGTACACCCGGCGAGCCGCCGTCTCAGCTGGCGTGTGGCAAGCCGCCGTCGAGGCGACAAGCGTGCTGTTCTCGGGTTTGTTCCTGGTCGCCCTTACCTGGCTTGGGGCACAGGAGGTCGTGGCCGGAGAGCTCAGTGTCGGCCAGTTGATCAGTTTCTTCGGCTACGCGATCTTCATGGTGTGGCCCATCCAGACATTCTTCGAGCTGGCGCAGAAATGGGTGCGCAGTGTGGTCTCGGCGCGCAAGACCGTTGCCGTGCTGGACCAGCAGCCGCCGTGGCCGCCCCCCAGCCAGCCATTGACCCTGCCCGATCATGCTGTCTTGCATGATCAAGAGTCTGGCTTCGCCGCTGAGCCGGGTGCATTTACGATCATCGTGTCCGCAGTCCCGGACGATTCTGCTGCGCTGGCCGACCGACTCGGGCGCTACCTGCCGGCTGATCATGAACCGGTGGGCCTGGACGTCGCGGACGGTCGCAAGGGCCGCGCTGCGCGCCGGGCGCAGCGACAGCGGTTGGCGGAGCGAGCCCGGCTCGCCGAACGAGACCGGCAGCTGGCAGGGCAGAAGTGGGGCGTGAGCCTAGGCACCGTCGATCTCGCTGATGTGCCTATTGATCACGTGCGGAGGCGGATCGTCGTCAGCGACACCGCAAGCCAGGTCTTCGCCGGGACGCTGCAGTCGGCCATCGATCCGCATGGACGTCTCAGCCTCGCCGAAGCGGAGACGGTGCTGCGTGTCGCCGCCGCCGAAGATGTGTTCGCTGGCTCACACGGAGGTTGGCAGGGCCGGATCGACGAGCGTGGTCGTGGGCTGTCGGGTGGCCAACGACAGCGGGTGGTGCTGGCACGGGTGCTTGGACTCGACCCGCAGATCTTGATCTTGGTCGATCCCACCTCCGCGGTCGACGCGCATACCGAGGCCTTGATCGCTGAGCGGCTGGTCGCGCATCGCCGTGGCAAGACGACCATCGTCGCCACCGTGTCGCCGCTGCTGTTGCATCATGCCGACCGCGTGGCTTTTCTGGTCAACAAGCGGATCGCCGCGTACGGAACGCACGAGGAACTGCTGAAGACGAACGCCGACTACCGGCGTACGGTGGCGCGCGCACTTGACGAGGCCCCTGCCACGGGCATTGCTCGCGCGACCGACGCTCGCAGTGCAGAGGCGGAGAACGTCGATGAGTGATCTACAGACCGGCCTCCGCGGCTCGACGGAGACGTGGCGGTCGACTCCGCCGTCGCCGCAGGTGCCTGATGCGTTGCTGCCGCCGCGAAAGGGCTCATGGGTTGCGCGGTTGCGGGCCTGGCGACAGCGCCACCTGCTCCGTGAGCGACGGGCAGCAGAGTTCTTCGCAGACTCGCGCAAGCCTGACCTGGGACTTCCCGTTGCTGACCGGCGCGATGTGCGTGCCTTCGCCTCCCAGCTGCTCGGCCGACGCCGAGGGATGATCACCGCACTGCTGTTGTTGCATGCCCTGGCTGCTATGGCTGGCCTGGTGGTGCCACGCATCCTCGGTTCGCTGGTGGACGCTGCCTCGGCTGAGGGCACTTTGGCCGCGACGCTGAACGGGTTGACGCTTGCGGTCACTGGTGTGGTCCTGATGCAGGCCATCCTGACCTTTTTCGCGCTGTGGATGTCGGTGCTCTTCGGCCAGGACTTGCTGGCGGAGTCACGCGAGTACGTGGTGCGGACAGTCCTTGGGCTGCCATTGGGCAGGGTCGAGAGTGCGAGCACGGGCGATTTGGTCACCCGGGTGACCCGTGACGTCGGCACGATGAGCATGAGCGTCCGCTTCGGCCTACCTGAATCGGTGATCGCCGGGATGACGACGCTGCTGACGGTGGTCGCTATGCTGCTGAACTCGCCGCTGCTCACGCTGCCGCTACTGGTGACGTCACCGTTGTTGATCATCGCCGCCAGGCGTTACCTGAAACGGGCGCCCAAGGGCTATATCGCCGAGGGCGGCACCTACTCGCAGATCAACTCGACGTTCACCGAGACCGTCGAGGGTGCGCGTACGGTCGAAGCTCTTGGGCTGCAGCGGAACCGCATCCAAAGCGGGGATGACGACATCGCGGTGTCCGCGCAGGCTGAGCGTTACACGATGAGTCTTCGCAATCTGCTGTTCATCGTGATCGGCCTTGCGTACGACACTCCGCTGCCGCTGGTGCTGATCCTTGGCGGCATCGGCTATGTCAATGGCTGGGTGAGCCTGGGTCAGGTGACCGCCGCGACCCTGTACGTCCAGGCCCTGGTGGAGCCGCTGGATCGGCTGATCCGCAACGTTGACCGGCTGCAGGTGGGCATCGCCTCCACCTGCCGGCTGCTTGGCATTGCCATCGTGCCCAAAGATCGCGAAGAGGGCGACGATCTGCCGGTGGGTAACCAGCTTGTCGGGCGGAACCTACGCTTCGCGTATCGCGATGACCATGATGTGTTGCACGGCATCGATCTAGTGCTGCGTCCTGGGGAGCGGTTGGCGATTGTCGGGCCGAGCGGCTCGGGCAAATCAACACTGGGTCGGCTGCTGTCCGGCATTCACAAGCCGCGTACCGGTTCGGTCACCGTGGGCGGCGTAGAACTCACGGCGTTGCCGCTACCGGTGCTGCGGACTGAGGTTGCCTTGGTGACTCAGGAACACCATGTCTTCGTCGGTACGGTGCGGGACAACGTCATCTTGGCTCGGGAATCCTCACCGGACGATGTGGTGATCGAGGCGCTGCGCACCGTCGATGCCTGGGACTGGGTACAACGACTGCCCGAGCAGCTTGGCACCATGCTCGGCTCGGGTCACCAGAAGTTGACCCCTGCGCAGGCGCAGCAGGTTGCGCTGGCTCGGTTAGTGGTCGCGGACCCGCACACCCTGGTGTTGGATGAGGCCACGTCATTGATCGACGCGCATACGGCTCGACATCTGGAGGGCTCGATGGCAGCGCTGCTGCAGGACCGCACTGTGGTCGCGATCGCGCACCGACTGCACACCGCGCACGATGCCGACCGGATTGCGGTAGTGATCGATGGCCGGATCGCAGAGCTCGGTAGCCATCGTGAGCTGGTGGAGGCAGGCGGCGAATATGCCCGCCTCTGGCGGGCCTGGACCTCCTAACGGCGGCACTGGGGTGCGCCGCGGTCTCCCCGCAGAAGCTCACCCCAGTCATCATTCTGCGGCGGGCGCTGAGCGTAAGACAACCATCTCTGGTCGCGCTGGAGTGTGATTCTGCGGGAGTAGGGGCTAGCGGCTGACCGAAAGGATGACCTTGCCGATGTTGTTTCCCGACTGGAGGTGAGCGTGAGCTGCCGCAGCATCGGCCAAGGGAAACACGGTAAGCGGTGGTTGCTTGATTGTGCCGTCGGCGATCAGCGGCCAGACATTCTGAACGAGACCGCGGCAGATTGCAGCCTTCTCCTCCACCGGTCGGGCGCGCAGCAAGTTCGCGGTGATAAGGCCGCGTTTCGCTGCCAAGGTCGCCAGGTCCAGCGTGCCCTTGCGGCCACCTTGCATACCGATCGTCACCAGTGCCCCATCCATCGCAAGCAGCTGAACATGATCGTCAAGGTACTTCGCGCCCATATTGTCCAAGATCATGTGTACCCCGTCGGCGGCTACGTCTCGTACCGCGGCCGGCCAGTCATCGTGGTAGGAGATCGCATGATCAGCACCGATCGAGCGGCAGTAGTTGAGCTTGTCCTGGCTGCCTGCAGTCGTGATCACCGTCGCACCGATGTGCTTCGCGTATTGGATGGCGAACGAACCGACGCCACCGGCACCGCCATGTACCAGAAACCAGTCACCATCAGAAAGGCCGACGAACTCGACATTCGAATAGACAGTTGCTGCGACCTCGATCACCGCCGCCGCTGCGACCAGCTCCACCCCAAGCGGGGGTGGCACAACCTGACCCGCAGGCACGGCAACGTACTCGGCGTAGCCGCCGCCAGCCAAGAGTGCGATGCACGGATCATCAATCGCCCAGTTGGAAACCTCCTCACCCACCTCGGCGACCGTCCCGGACACCTCGAGCCCGATGATCGTGCTCGCACCGGGAGGGAGCTGGTAGTGCCCTTGCCGCTGCAGCAGATCTGCGCGGTTGACGCCCGCCGCCGCAACCTTGATCAACACCTGGTTGGGACTCGGGTGCGGGGTCTCGACCTCACGCAGCTCCAAGGCCTCTGGAGGGCCGGCTTCACGTGCGACGATGGCTTTCACGCCCCACAGCGTGCCATAGCACAAGGTTTGAGCTGCCCACGCATCGCGCTCTGTTTGATGCTCGCTCCGCTCGCGGCGATGTCGCTGACTCATCCAGGACAGCGCCGCGGCAGCCTGGGCTCAGCACGGCGGCGCGCGATTTCCGACGCTCGCAGCTCCGGTGATTCGGCTAGGATCTGGATGCTCGCCGAGCTCGCGAGCTTCAGACCGCGCTGGGCGAGGTCGCATAGTGGACTAGTGCAGGCGCCTTGAAAGCGCCCGAGCGGGAGACCGTTCCGTGGGTTCGAATCCCACCCTCGCCGCTTCCAGATCGCGTTTGGTTGCCACAGCGGTCGTAGGCTCCGGAGCTGACAATGGTCGACCGGTAAGGTGCAGCGGTGAGCGATTCAGGCGGCCCACAACTTCAGGAATCACAGTTTGTGCTGACGGCCCCGCTTCCTGTGCGCTCACTGGCGATCAGCGCTGGCGCGGCTGTCATCGCAGCGGCCATGATCGTGCTCGGCAACGCCCTCGATCTGCCGCAGTTCATCGTGATTGCCGGCGTCGGCCTCATGATCTTCGCAGTGCTTCTTGCTGTGGTCGCACTCGTGTTGACCCGTCGGCTGCGTACCACACTGATCTTGGATCCCACTTCGATCACCATCCTCAATGGGCGACGCCGACAGGTGCTGCCGTGGTCCATGATCGAGGTTGTCAGACGGCAGGGATCGCGACTGTTGTTGATCACCAAGCCTGAGGGCGGCCGCGACGTAACCGTGTTCAACCCGCGGGCTGAAAGCGATGCCACGTTCGCCGCGCTGATCGCCGAGATCCAGAAGCGTCTGAACACCGACCGCGGTTACCGACAGATTCCCTAGACCGCTCCGCTCCGGTTCCCCCTGGATAGATCAGCGGACCGGCCTGGATGTCGCGGCGACCTTGGGATCGTACGCGCAGGCGTCGTTCACGTCTTCGCTCCGTGGAGAGCGGGAACTCGATTTCTTCGTCGACTTGCTAGCTGTGGGGTCCTTGCTCTCATCGAGCGCGGCCTTGACCCGTTTGCGCATCAGCGAGTAGTTCGGATTCGTGGCGTAGAAACCGGCCTCTCCGTGCTTGAAGACGATGCTGCGGACATTGCCGTCCTTCACGCGCAAGCTCAGGTCCACCATCAGAGGCAAGACCTCCTGGGGCATATCTGTGTAAACGAGCTGCTTGCCCGCCTTGGCGACGTCTTCGTAGCGGGCCAGCATGTTGGTGGGATTGGCCTGCTTGATGATTGCGTTGATCACGCAGCGCTGTCGGTCCATCCGGTCGAAGTCGCTCGAGCCGTAGCGGCCGCGGGCGTACCAGAGGGCGCTCTGCCCATCGAGCTTTTGATTCGGTCCAGGCTTGAGGAACTTTTTCGGCGAAATGCCGCGTTCTGAGTCGCCGCCGATGGGGATGTAGGTGTTGATGTTGAGCCGGATGCCACCGAGGGCGTTGATCATCTGGCTGAAGCCCTGCAAGTTGATCAGCACGTAGTAGTCCACCTGCAGGTCCAGTGCCTCGCCCACCGACAGCTTGAGCGCGTCGGCGCCAAGATTGTCCGTCGGGCCAAGCACGTCCTTGGGCACCGAGTGCGGCAGATTGCGATACATCGCGTTCAGGAAGTATTCGGGATCGTTACCGTTCCCATTGGTGAACCCGTACGGATAGCGCTTACGTAGCGGCGACTTCGATGGAAAGGGCATGCGAGCTGTGGTGCGGGGGAGGCTGAAGAGCGCCGTATCGCCGGACTGAGTGTCGATGCTTGCCAAGATCACGGTGTCGGTGCGAGTGCCTATCCGTCCCGGCCCTGCGTCCCCTCCGAGCAGCAGCACGTTCAGCCGCGGCTTGCCAGCCCACGGGTCCTGCGGTTGTGGCGCGCCGGGCCCGGTCTGCGTGCCCTCGAGAGTCGGGCGGGTCGCGCTCTTGGTGTCCTTCTCACTCTGGAACACTGCGGAGACTGAGCTTGCCGTGACGTAGGCGTAGTGCGCGGCAACCGCCGTCGGAGCAGCGACGGCGAAGGAAAGTAGCCCGACGAGAATGCCGCCGATCACCCGCTGCCCCCGCGTCGGGCGGACGCGCAGACTCAGATGACTGGCGATGATGACGGCTACCCAGATGCTGCCGATCACGACCAGGACAACAGCCCCCCGACGCAGAGTCGTGGGGTCGACAGCTCGTTCGAGCAGTTCCTGACGGTCGAATGCGGCGTAGGCGCCGAGGGCGAGCAAGCCTGCCGCAAAAAGGCCCAGAACGATGCTGCCGATGATGCGGCGCCGGCCTGCGATCAACCCGAGTCCGGGAATGGCAGTTCCGGCCACTGTCAGGGCAACGGCTCGCCGAAAGGTACGCTGCGGCGGTGTTCTCACGGTCACGCGCGAGGGCGCGGGGGCAGAGGGTTGAGCGGGGAGCTGCCAGCTCCACGTACCCTGCTCCGCTTGGTGTGGCATCAACATCCCTTGAGGCGCGACCGGAATGGAAACCCGCTCCACAATACGTGCCTGATCGGCTCAATATGCGTTTGGCAGATTAATGTCCGGGTTACTTTGCCCTGCGGCCGAATTGCGTTCGCCGCGCCAAGGTCTGTGAGGATTCACTTTGCTTTGCGTATCGTGCTGTCGGTAGTCTTGCCCAGCGTTCTGCCGCGGGCGTTTGATGATGGGGAGGCGTCGCCTAGTCCGGTCTATGGCGCCCGCCTGCTAAGCGGGTTGAGGGCACAACCCTCTCGCGGGTTCAAATCCCGCCGCCTCCGCCA
>JAJTCL010000324.1 GCA_021323255.1 Propionibacteriaceae bacterium
TGGCAAGGATTGCCGGCGCTCTGTACTTGATCAACATCGTCGGGGGCGCCTTCGCCATCGGCTTCGTTCGCGCCGCCTTGTTCACGCCCGATCTGGCGACTACGGCGCACAACATCCAGAGCACCAGCTGCTGTACCGATTGGGCCTCGCGGCGCACCTAGTGGTGACTGTGACCAACGTCCCCTTGGCGCTGATCTTCTATGAACTGTTCAAGGTGGTGAACCGGAGGCTGGCTCTGCTGACTGCGTTTTTCATCCTGGTCGCGACGGCAATCGAGGCGGCTGGCCTGGTCCACGAGTTCGCACCGCTGGCCCTTCTGGGCAGCGGGCCCTTTGCCACCGCCCTGCCACCGGCACAGCTCGAGGCGCTGGCATCCCTGCCCGGCGCTCTGTCGGATGGCAGCTACCACGTGTACACCGTGTTCTTCGGCCTTGACATCCTCTGCCTGGCATACCTGGTGCTCCAGTCGAGGTTTGTGCCCCGTGCCATCGGCGTCTTGTTGGCGATCGGCGGCGTGGCGTATCTGGTCTACAGCTTCGCGGATCTCCTAGCACCAGGGTTCGCCGCGCATCTGGTTCCCTGGATCCAGCTGCCCGCGCCCATCGCTGAGGGGGCTTTCAGCCTCTGGCTCCTCGTATTCGGGGTCAACACCAAAGGGTGGACGAGCAGGGCCGGCGCGGCAGCCTACTCGGCGTCGAGCAGCTTCTCGAGCATTCGCCGCAGCTGATGATGTCCCTGCTGGCCGAGTCGCCGGGTGATCTCGTCCTCGAGATCCTTTGCCCCTTCCGGGTCAGCATGAGCTTAGTCGGCGACATCGTGCACAACCTGGATCCGCGTTGGACCACCTCGCCTACGAGATGGCGGTGCCTCACGTAGCGAGCTCATCGGCGGCACCAGCAACGTCTGAGACGAATTCGCAAACGACGAAGCGTCAACTGCACTCAAACGGATATGCACGCAGCGTAATGCCGTGCGCTCACGGTCGCCGTACAGCAGGCCGTGGACGGGTTCGCTCAGTAGTGAAGAACTTGTCGAGCCTAATCCGGTGTCGAAGGTACCCGGGAACGCCGACCCTTTCAGCTCCGCGTCCTTCAGTGGTCGCCTTGAGTGGTTGCGGGTTGGTGCCGGCCTGCTGGAGCAACCGGTAGAACAGCAGCCCCCGAACTCGAGAGGTCCACCGGTTGAACCGATGACGACGGTACCTCACTCAAGCAGATATGCAGCTTCGAGGTCCGCGGCGAGGAGTTCGTCGAACTAAACCATTCCGGCGAAGTACCGAGGGAGGCGCTCGGGTCCACCATGTGAAGCCCTCCAAGGTCATCCCGTTCGGCGACGCGCACGGCCAGCTTGCCGACAGCACCGGCTCCGCACCGAATGGACTCAAGCACCGGTTCTTGCGCCCCCCGCGGGTGGGACTCATGCCGAGGCAGTACGGGAACGTCACGGAACGGACGCTTGGCGTCAGGCGGTTTTGACGTGTCACATGTCCTCGACCGTTCAGACGCGGTCGTACTCGTGGTGGCAGCGGATGCAGAGCTGAAACCCATGGCCCCTCATCGCGGCCGTTCGGCCGATGGCGAAGGATCCCTGATGGCCCATCGGACACGAACGGCTGCGAGACTGCTGTGAAACAGGAGTTACACCCAGATAACGTCAAACGGTGGTTGCGCATCCTGCCCCACTTGAGGGGGTGCCCTGACCGAGCCCACCCCGCGCCCAAGATCTTTCTCGGGCAGGACGCCATGGTCTCGCAGCCTGCCTGCCCCGCTGCGTTCATTCCTCCGCACCGAGTCCGGCAGTGCGGGCGTGCTGCTTCTCGCGACGCTGGCGGCGCTTGTGGGGGCCAACCTTGCTCCCGAGGCATACGACTCGGCATGGGAAACCCCGTTGACGATCCGGCTCGGGGACGTTGGCCTCACCTTCACCGTGCGTGAGTGGGTCAACAGCGGCTTGATGACCTTCTTCTTTTTCGTGGTGGGCATGGAGGCACGTCGGGAGTTCGATCTGGGCGAGCTGCGACAGCGCCGTCGCGTCGCCCTTCCGGTGCTGGCGGGTCTGGGGGGCATGATCGTGCCGGTCGGGCTCTTCCTGGCCCTAAACACCGGTCGGGACTCGGCCGCCGGCTGGGGGGTGACGATGTCCACCGACACCGCATTCGCCTTGGGGCTGTTGGCGCTGGTGGCGCGTGGACTCCCCGATCGGGTCCGGATCTTCCTGCTCACCGTGGTCGTGGTGGATGATCTTGTGGCCCTGCTGGTGATCGCGACCGTCTACTGCGGCCCGGTGGCGCCCCGCCCCTTGCTACTGGCGCTGGGCCTCTTCGGCAGCATGCTGCTGCTACGCCTGGCGCGTATCCGCTACGGGCTGCTCTACTTCCTGCTCAGCGTCGCAGCATGGGTGGCCCTGCAGGCCTCTGGGATCGAGCCGGTCGTGCTAGGTCTTGCGGTCGGGCTCCTTACCTCGGCGTACGCGCCTGCGCGCGGTGACCTGGAGCGTGCCACCGACCTGTTCCGGCTCTTTCGCGAGCAGCCCACCCCCGAGCTTGCCGAGTCGGCGCGGGTAGGGCTGGCCCAGTCGCTGTCGCCGAACGAGCGCCTGCAGCGGGCCTACCACCCATGGACGAGCTATGTGATCGTTCCGCTCTTCGCGCTAGCCAACGCCGGCATCGAGATCAGCACAGAGTTCCTGGTCCGAGCCGCCACCTCACCGATCACCCTCGGTATCGTTTCGGGCTACGTGCTCGGCAAGCCGATCGCGTCGCCGACGTCGATCAGATCCGACGATCTCGTGACCCGGATGTCGTCGCCGCTCCAGATAGTCACGACTCTCGACGAACACCTTCCAAGGACCGGGTGAAGCAGCTTGGCAAGTCGGCTTCGGCCGATTCGACGCTCCCGACCCCGAGCAGCCAGAGCTGATCGAGACGGCGAAACTCGGTCGGGCAGGGACGCCGGGATGGGTTCCGGCAGCGAGGTCCGTGGCGAAGGTGTGTTCGTCAGGCTCGAGGAAGACCGACTCGCTGCGTGGAAGGGGGTCGTCGCGTTGACACCGTGACGCACCGGCACCGCTGAAGGCCGAGCCCGTCGCTAGCCGAAGGTGAAGACGTACGCCTCGACGCCCGTATCGAGGAATGCGATCTCGAACATGCGGTCCATGATCAATCCGGGCTCGCGCACCAGCTGATAGAGCCGTGGCTGGACCAGCGTTCCCCGGCCCTCCTCGTCGACGTCCAGCCCGTGGGCCGCGCCGGGCGCTTCGCCGTCGACCAACACGCGGAACGGGACGGCCGTGCCCGCCCGCGAGCGGAGGACCAGATGGACGTCGCGCGCATGGAAGCGGAAGGCGATTCGCCCCCCAGCTTCGTTCAGTACGCTGGCCCGCTCCTCGATCGTCCAGTTTCCGCCCAGGGCCCAGGTGTTGAGTTGCAACGACTCCGGCGCGACGTAGCCACGAGGCTCGTCGTACGCGACACCGCCGGGAGAGTCGAGGTTCTGCCCCTGCGCGAAGCCGAGATAGGTCTCGGGAGAGCGCAGATTCGTCCAGTCGGCTTGGGCCTCGAATCCCTCGGGCGCGACGGAGACGAGCTCGTTGTCGATGCCCTCGCCTGCGGCCTCGCGCAGCAGGTGCTGGATCATCCACTCGCCTTCGTCGTACTCGCCCTCGCCGAAGTGGTGGTACCGGATCCGGCCCTCCGCGTCTGCGAGATAGACGGCCGGCCCGGACCGGTTGGCGAAGGCACTCCACACCCCG
>JAJTCL010000030.1 GCA_021323255.1 Propionibacteriaceae bacterium
GGGCCGATACGCGACCGGATCGACATCAACCAGGCCTTCTTGCCTTTGCGCAAGGCCTTTCTGAAGGCGGCGCTGCAGCGCACCGAGTCTTCGGCGGTGGTCGCTCAACGCGTACTGGAGGCTCGTGACCGGCAGCGCCGGCGCCTGGCCGGCAGCGGCTGGCAGACCAATGACGAGGTTTCAGGTACTTACCTGCGCCGCCATCTGCCGCTGCCGGAGGGACTGCAGACCGTCGACGAAGCGGTGGACCGGGGACGGCTCAGCGCCCGCGGTGTCGACAAGGTTCTCCGGCTGGCCTGGAGCGTGGCTGATCTCGCGGGTCGTGACAAGCCGGGCCGTGACGAGCTTGCGATTGCCCTGGCGATGCGGCGGGGTGAGCAGCCGGGGGCGGCACGCAGAGAGGTGGGTTGATGCTGTGATCACGTCGGATCGGAGGGCGCGAATGATGCTCTCCTGCGCGATAGACGGCGGTGATCCCGCAGTCGCTGAGCTGGTGCAGAACCTGGGGGCGGAAGGCGCCTGGGCCAAGATTCTCGAAGGGGTTTTGGGCGAACCGGCGGCGCAGCAGGCTGCGCGGGTGACAGTCGAGGTGTTTGAGCGGCTGGCCGAGGTAGCGGGAGCGCGTTTCGTCGTTCCAGGCGATGAGGAGTGGCCGGCCGGGCTTGATGATCTGCGACGTGCGGAGAGCATCCAGCGGCGCGGTGGCGAGCCGGTCGGTCTGTGGCTCCGCGGACCGGGACACCTTGCTCACCTCATGGAACGGTCGGTAGCGATCGTGGGCTCCCGGGCGGCAACGGCGTACGGGAACGGTATTGCGGCCGATCTGGCCGCAGATCTGGTCGAGCAAGGGGTGACCGTCTTGTCGGGCGGTGCCTTCGGCATCGATGTGGCGGCGCATCGCGGGGCACTGGCCGCGGGCGGCCCGACCGTTTGCGTGCTGGCCAACGGTGTCGATGTGGCCTACCCGCCGGGTAACGCCCCGATCTTTGAGACTTTGGCCAGGGACCAGCTGCTGGTATCAGAGCTGCCGCTTGCCGCTCATCCCACACGGGTGAGATTCCTAGCCCGCAACCGACTCATCGCTGCCATGTCCGACGGCACCGTGGTGGTCGAGGCGGCGCTACGTTCCGGTGCTCGAAATACCGCTGGCTGGGCCCTCGGTTGCGGACGTCCCCTTATGGCGGTCCCGGGTCCGGTCTATTCCCGCGCCTCGACGGCCCCACACCTGATGATCCGCAACGGGCAGGCGGTGCTGGTGACCTCGGCGGCTGAGGTGTTGGAGCTGATCTCCGAGATGGGTCAGGCGATGCTGCCCCTTGCCCATGGTCTGAACAGAGCGACCGATGCGCTGACCGAGACCCAGCTCGCGGTCTTTGAAGCCATTCCGGCCCGCCGGCGCGCCAGCGTCGGAGACGTTGCACTCGCCGCCGGCGTCAGTGTCCCAACATGCCTGGGTGCACTGACCGCACTCGAGTCCGCCGGGCTCGTGGAAGGGAACGAGCGAGGCTGGCTCGTTGCGGTAGGTGGACCACGAGGATGATCAGCGCCGCATTGGTGTTCCTATCGAGCTCTGGTCAGGAATGTCCTCAGCAGCGGCCCAGCCGTGGTCGAGCCCGACTTGCCGTCGTTGACAAAGACAGCTACCGCTAGGTCGTCTTGTATGGCGATCATCCAGGCGTGGGTCTTCAGCGGCTCCGATGTGCCGTATTCCGCCGTGCCCGTCTTGGCCAGCACCGCCGGACCGCGGACGTTGCCGAGCACACGGCCGCTGCCCTCGGTGACAACAGTTCGCATCATTTCGCGCAGCTGTTGGGCTTCCTGATCAGTCAGTGGCTTTCCCTTCGAGGTTGCCTGCTGCCCATCGACGAGGTGCGGGATCACTGTCTTGCCTGCCGCCACCGATGCGGCCACAGCGGCCATAGCCATCGGAGAGGCCTCGACTTTGCCTTGACCGATCACGGCCGCGGCGCTCCCGGTGGCTGTTGGATCCTGCGGCACTGACCCAAAGAAGGAGGGAAAGCCGACGTCGTAGTCGATGCCGAATCCCAGGGAACCGGCGGCGTCGGTTAACGAGGACTGGTCGAGCTTGCTTCGCTGGCCGATGAACGCTGTATTGCATGACTGCGCGAGCGCCGTTCGCAAAGTTATCCTGCCTTGCTGACTGCTTGGGTAGTCGCTGTAGTTGCTGAACTTTCGGCCGTCAACGGTGACCGTTGGCGAGCATCTGACCGTCGAGCCGGGAGTCAGACCAGCTCGCAGCAGGGCCAATGTCGAGACGACCTTGAAAGTAGATCCCGGAGCAGCCCGGCCTACCGTGGCGAGAGACTGCCCGCGATTGCCTCGACCGTTCGCAGCGGCCACGACTGCTCCCGTTGAGGGTCGGATAGCGACGAGCGCGCTGGCCGGCTTGGTGTCCGCCAAGGTCCTTTCCGCAAGCTGCTGCAGCCCGACGTTGAGTGTCGTTGTCAGCGGTTGGCCGGCAACTGGCTTCACCTCGAAGAGCACAACCGGCTCGGGTTCCCCGGTTGGTGAAGGAGTCGGAGGCGGGCTGGCTGAACTGTCAGGCGGCTTGGTTGCTGCCAGCCGCACCTGGACACCGGGAGTGCCGCGCAGCTGTGCGTCGTATCGCTTCTGTAATCCAGATCGGCCCACCTGCTCTCCGGTGACCACCGCACCGCCCGACTCCTCGACGTTCTCCTTTGTTGCCTCACCTACCGTGCCGATGATGGGTCGCGCGAAGTCGCGCGTGGGAGCGAGCATCTGGCCAGTCTTGATGGAGAGCGCCCCTGGTATGGCACGGATCTCTGAGCTGAGTGGCACGTCTGGCGCATCCATCCGCAACACAATGGCCGGAACGAAAGCGCTGCTGCCTGCAGCAGTCACCTTCTTCGCGTACGCCTTGGCGTTGATCTTGACGACTCTTGCCAACCGGAGCGCGGATTTCTCTGCTCTCTCACCGCTCACCGCCGACTTGTCGATTCCGATCCGAAACACCGGCCGGTTCTCCACGATCGGAACACCGTCCGCCCCGAGCAGCTCCCCGCGCTCGGGAGAGAGGCGCCGCTGCGACAGTCGGTTCCCGCCATTGAGCTGCGGATGGACGATGCTTGGCTGCCAGCTTGCCTTCCACTGTTCCGACTCCTCTGCCAGCTTGACCTCGGTCGGGTAAGTCCACCGCTCGGCAACGCCGGGAAACGTCCACGTGAATAACAAGCTGGCAGTTGCCGATGATCCGTCGCGGGAGACCGATGCCACCGTCACACTCGGTTTGAACGATCCCATGCCAGTGACGAGTGGCTGAAATTGATCGTTGACCACAGTGCTGGAGGACCCCACGAACACCACCGGCGAGAGATCCTTTGCACTGAGGCCAGCCGCCAATGCCGCGGCCGCCCGGTCAGGAGTGTCCCCGTCGCGGTCTGGATTTGGCCTTGGCAGAGAAATTCCGCATCCTGCCACCGCAAGGATGGTGATCAGGAGCAGGCATGCGAATCGGACAGCTCCGGGGCGAGCCTGTGGCAACGTCGCACTCTGGGACACCGGGACATCCTGCCACCTGTGGGCAGCGTGGGTAGTGTCGCGGCCATGGGCATCTACGCTAAGCGTCCAGGGAAAATGGTCGGCCAGCTATTTGGAGATGGCTTCGTTCTGCTTTGGACGGTGTGTTGGGCGATCGTCGGAATATTCGTCCACCGGGTGATCGAGGTCTTGGCGACCCCCGCCCGGGAAACGGCGAGGGCCGCTATACGACTGGCAGAGAACTTTCGGGAAGCCGCAGGCGAAGCGGCCAAGGTGCCAGTCGCTGGTGAGCAGCTGCGGCGCCCCTTCGACGCCGCATCGGTGACCCTTGGCAACTTGATCAACTCTGCCAATGACCAGGTGGCCAGTATTGAAAGGCTGGCACTGATCGTCGGCTGGCTGGTCTTTCTGATACCCGTGACCATCGTCGCGGCCTTCTGGCTGCCCCGCCGGATTCGGTTCTATCGCCAGGCTCGGGCCTCTCAAGTCTTTCTGGACGCGGTCCCCGACCTGGACCTCTTTGCACTTCGGGCGATGGCTGCGCAACCGCTCTATGTGTTGGCCGAAATCAGCGACGACCCTGTCAGGGCGTGGCGCTCCGGGGATCGAGGCGTGATCAACCAGCTGGCCGAACTCGAATTGAGACGCAACGGGCTCCGGCTTCCCGACACCTTGCGGGCTGCATCGACTGAGGCCAGTATCGGGTGACAAGGCATGACTGGGAATGGTGGCAGCGCCGGCTAGCCCATCACCTCCCGCGCTTCTGCTCGTAAAACGATCATGAAGGAGGTTGAGATGTCTGCGAACCGCCACTTGGTCGGTCTGCTGCTCGGCGCGGAGGAGGACTGGCCAAAGGCCTTCGAGGCGATCGCGACCCGTCTCGGGGTCTTCAGCTACGCAGGTGTTGATCACGTTCTCGACACCGAGCGAGTGCGGATCTCACCGTTCAACCTGCGAGATCGGGCCCGTCACCAAGTGGTGATCGATCGGTTGGCGTACTGGTACTACCACCCGCGGGAATGGCTGAAGAAGGTCGCGTTGATGGACGACGTCTACCTGATGAACTCCCCGTTCACCTTCCAGTCGATGGAGAAGCACTCAGCGTATTGCGCGCTGATGCGGCTCGGCATGAATGTGCCGGACACGGTGCTGGTGCCGTACAAGAACCCGATCGACAACGTGCGTTGGGCGTACACGTCGCGCAACTACAACGATCCCTTCGATCTGGCTGCCATCGCAGAGACGATGGGCTATCCGCTGTTCATGAAGCCTTTCGACGGTGGCGGCTGGCGCGGAGTGTCCAAGGTGAGGAATTACACCGAGCTGATTGCCGCCTACGACGATTCCGGCGAGATGCTGATGCATCTCCAGAAGTCCGTTGAGCCGTTTGACGTCTTTGCGCGGGCCCTGACCATCGGGCCTGAGACGATGGTGATGCACTTCCGTCCGGACCTGCCGATGCATGACCGCTACGCCGTTGATCATGAGTTCTTGTCTCCTGAGGTCGGCCAGGAAGCCGTCACCATCAGTCAGACCGTGAACGCCTTCTTCCGCTGGGAGTTCAACTCCTGCGAGATGCTGGTGCAAGGCAACACGGTGCTACCCATCGACTACGCCAATGCGTGTCCCGACGTGGCAGTCACGTCGCTGCATTACTACTTCCCGTGGGCCATGAAGTCGTTGATCAAGTGGACTGCATTCTGCGCGGCTACCGAGCGTCGGCCCAGGCTGCATGTCGACACCGAGCCGTGGTTCGCGGTTGCGGATGATCCAGATCTGGACTACGGGGCCAAGCTCGGCCGCTACCAGCAGCTGGCGGATGAACACTTCCAGAAGGAGCGTTATCTGGACTTCTGTGCCACGGCACTGGCAGGCATCGATGACCTGGTGCTGGATTGGGTGGCATCGGCTGACTTCGACCGGATGCTGACAGAGACCGTCGCCCAGACCTATCCCGAGCAAGAGCGTGAGTGGTTCATGGGCCACTTCCGTGGCCTGATCGACCTATGGATCAAAGATCAAAAGCCAGTCACCGCCTAAGGGCCGTGAGTGCCTCGAGGTTTGAGGGCTCGCTCGTCCGATTGCTCGCTTCGCTCGCTGAGGATTGCGCCGAGAAGCCGCTGCCTTCCTCATTCGCTCGCAGACGAAAAGACGTGTCTGCTCGCTCACCTCGTCCAGGACAGCGGCGCGCAATCCTGGTCGTCGCGGATCGCGCTGGCATGCCGATGCGCCACAACGAAGATGCGCCGAAACGGCAGAACTGTTCCGTACGCCCGAGTCGGGTAGGCCTTGTTCAACAATTCCTGGTACTCGGAGACGAACTGTCTACGATGATCCTCGGGTAGCGCCTGGAGCACCGGCCGGGCGCCAGTGCCCGAGATCCAGCGGAAGACTGGATTCGGCCCGCTCAGCACGTGCAGGTACGTGGTCTCCCAGGCATCCACTGAACATCCCAGGCCAGCAAGATCATCGAGATAAGATGCTGCGTCGGTCGCGGCCGGCCAGGTCACGCCGGTCAGCAATGACGCGTAGCGCGGGTCGGCCGACAACTGGCGAAGCAGCTGGTGACTGGGCTCGTCGAAGTTTCCCGGCACCTGGAAGGCCAGCGATCCATCCGGGGTAAGCAAGGAGATCAACGACAGCAGCAACTCCCGGTGCCCCGGGATCCACTGCAATGTTGCATTGCTGACGATGACGTCCACTCTCGTCTCGGGTCGCCAGTCGCGCAGATCCTGCAGCTGGAATCTCAGTCGTGGACCCGCCAGCCGTGCGGCTTGCTTGATCATCTCGGGTGATGAGTCCAGACCGACAATCTGCGCGTTGGGCCAGCGAACTGCCAATGAGGCGGTGAGTTGCCCGGGCCCACAGCCAAGATCGACTACCACCCTTGGTTCCATGGCGGGAAGTCTGCTCAACAGATCGACGAACGGTCGCGAGCGCTCATCGGCGAACTCGAGATATGTGACGGGGTCCCAGACGGTCACGGATGCTCCTGGGGAACGGATGGTGGTGTCAAAGTACGCCCGCGACAATCCGGCGAAACCGCACGGCTCCCAAAGACTGACACCGGTTCCGTGCGCGGCTGACAGACGGCGTGTCGGAGGAACGGTGTCAGATTGTGAGGGAAACCAATCCCACTGCTGATGATCAGTTCCGGCGATGGTAGGCCTCTCGCCAGGTCGGAACGCTGGGTTTCCAGGCGAGAGCCATCGCGGCTTCGCTGGGGGTTCGGTTGGCTTTGCGATTGTTGCAGCGAGTGCATGCGGCCACGGTGTTCTGCCAGTTGTTGGCTCCGCCGCGGGATAGCGGCAGCAGGTGATCAACTGTGTCTGCGACGCCCTCACAGTAGGCGCAGCGGTGATGATCGCGGCGGAGTACTCCGCGCTTGGACCAGGCGGGCGTTCGGGCGTAGAGGAAGGTTGTCTTGACGTAGCGGATCAGTCGCAAGACCACAGGCCAGGGGTAAGGGCCGATGCGATGTCCATCACGGGCCTCCTCGACGATCGCAACTTCGCGGACCAACATCCGGATCGCGTGCTTGATCGAGACGGTGTGCAGGGCCGTGTTGTCGGTGTTGAGGACAACCACCGCAGACATTCGCCCCACCTCCCTTCTTGGCCCAAGGGTGCACAAACCCACGACGACGTTGTATTGGGATTATGGCGGGTTGGGTCAAGACAGAGCGATATCGAATGCCTGCGTGTCAGTCGTCTTGACTATGCTCGAATGCATGTTCGATTATGAGAGAGTGTCATCACAACCCACTCCTAGCCGCATCCATGAGCTGCAGCAGCGTGTCCAGCGGATGCAGGGATCAGCGATTTCGCGGTCCCTGGAGTCGGTCCCGGGCCTGTCGGGAGTCATTCAGCTCAGGACTGGTGAGGCGTACGCGGTGGACAGTCCGAGCCTGGCGATGGCCTTGGCCGCGGGTCCCTCACAGGCTGGAGAGTGGATTGGCATTGTGGGAGCTCCCGATCTCGGACTGGAGGCAGCAGCAGGATTCGGAATCGATCTCGAGCGGACTGTGGTGGTGCCGCGACCCGGTGAGCTTTGGCTGAGCGTGACAGCTGGTCTGCTCGATGTGGCCTCCATGGTGATCGTGAAACCTCCCGTACCTGCTAGCGCCCAGCAGGCAGAACGGCTGAAGGCAAGGCTCCGGATGAAGGATGCAGCCTTGGTGTGCTGGGGTGAGTGGCCAAGATCCGAGGCAACGCTGACCCTCACCGAATCCTCCTGGCACGGGCTGGGGCGCGGACATGGCCGGCTTACTGCTCGCAGCGTTGTGGTCTCGGTTCGCCAGGGCGGAGCGGTCCGTCGCATACAGCTCTGGCTGCCAGGACTCGACCAGCAAATAGCCGAGCTTGATCACGTCGTGGTACCACTCGCGATGGCCCAGGCGGGGTGAGACATGACCGTCACGAAACCGGATGGTCGGCAGAGTGAGGTGAGCTTTCATGGCGAGCAATCGGGCACTCCGAAGAGGCAACTCGTCATTTGGTGCCCCGATTGGCCAGTGGTTGCAGCGGCGACACAGCTGGGCTTGAGTTTGCAGTTGCCGCTCGCCGTTTTCGATCGCGGTGAGGTGTTCGCCTGCTCAG
This sequence comes from Propionibacteriaceae bacterium, assembly GCA_021323255.1. GTDB lineage: Bacteria > Actinomycetota > Actinomycetes > Propionibacteriales > Propionibacteriaceae > Microlunatus. Next base: position 8,118 of record JAJTCL010000030.1, read on the forward strand.
CCATGGCCAGGGTGGAAGGTGTCCGTCGTGGCATGCGACGCCGTGACGCGTCCGCACGTTGCCCTGAGTTGACCGTTCTGGAGCGAAACACCGCGAGCGAGATCCGGACCTTCGAGGACGTGTTGTCGGCGATCGAGGAGATTTCTGCAGGCGTGGCACCAGTAAGACCCGGACTGTGCGCACTTCGCGTGCCTAGCCGCTTCTATGGCGGTGAAAAAGAGGCTGCCGCCGTAGTCGCTGAGCATCTGGTCGGTGCCGGGGTCTGGGATTTCCGGATTGGGATCGCGGACGGCATCTTCGCGGCAGAACATGCTGCGCGCCGGGCAGCATCTCAGGATTGCTGGATCATCGCCCGTGGTGGCTCGGCGGTGTTTCTGGCGGCCTTGCCGATCGGTGTCTTGGAGAACGCTGAGCTGGTCACCCTGCTGCGCCAGCTGGGCATCCGCAGTCTGGGAGATTTTGCGGCATTGGCCGCCCGTGATGTGCTCACTCGCTTTGGCCGAGAAGGCGCGTTATTCCATCGCCTGGCACGCGGACTAGACAACCAGCCAGTCCTCTCCCGGCGGCCACCTCTCGATATGAACCAGCAAGTGTCGTTCACTCCTGCGCTGGAAACGGTCGAACCGATTGTGTTCAGCACTCGGCAGACTGCCGAAAGGCTGGTTGCTGAGCTTGCCCACCACGGCCTGGTCTGCACTGAGGTTCGCATTGAGGTGGTAACCGAGGGCGGCTGGACCGGATCACGAGTCTGGGCACACTCGCGCTGGTTCGCGGCCAGTGACCTGATCGATCGGATCTACTGGCAGTTGCAGGGTGATCCCGCCCGAGAGCCGGTATGCGAATTACGGCTACTGCCTGAGTCGGTCGAATCACTGGCTGATCATGGTGAGGGCCTGTGGGGGAGCGCGCTGAACGAGCATGTAGAGCGGGGAATCGCTCGACTGCAGGGCATGCTCGGTCCTGAGGAAGTGCTGGCTCCCTGCCTGCAGGGTGGGCGCAATCCGCGGGATCGTCAGTTGCTTAGTCCCTGGGGCGAGCGGCGGCCGCCGCAACGCAATCCACAGCTGCCGTGGCCAGGCACCATCCCACCGCCGGCTCCGGCTCGGGTCTTCTCCACTCCTGTGCCGACGGTCGTGCTGAGTGAGGACCGCAGACCGGTGAAAGTCACCAGTCGCGGGCTGATGACCGCTGCACCCGCTTTTGTCAGTATCGGCGAGGAGGCTGAGCTGATGCCGGTCGATGCATGGGCAGGTCCTTGGCCAGTTGATGAGCTGTGGTGGGATCCAGCGCAGGCACGTCAGGTCGCCAGATTCCAGGTCACCGGTGTCGACGGCAGCGCCTGGTTGCTGGTCGTAGAGAACGACCAGTGGTGGACCGAGGCCCGTTATGACTGAGTTGAATTGCTCGCTCCGCTCGCTGCAGATCGCGCTCGAACCCGATGTTGTCGTCGTCGCTCGCAGACAAAAAGCGTGTCCGCTCGCTCCTCCTCCATCCATCGGCGCGCGATCTGAGTTTGCGGTGAGTCAGCGCGCAATGCGCGAGCAGGGAGGCCAAATAAGTGGGCTGGAATAATCCGCCGATCTCCTGGCGGGAGCTGGAGCGCCGGATGTCTGGACGGCCCATGCCAGACAACTCTGCGGACAATCCCGAAGGCGACAGCGCACCGGGATATTCGCACAAACGGCCCGCATACGAGCCGGATGAGCAGTTGGTCAAACGTCCAACCGGTCCGGTGGTGCCGTACGCGGAGTTGCACTGTCACAGCAACTTCAGCTTCCTGGACGGGGTGAGCGATCCCGAGGAACTGATCGAGGAGGCAGTTCGACTCGGACTGGACGCGCTGGCGATCACTGATCACGACGGCTTCTACGCAGCTTCCCGCATCGCCGAGGCGGCACTCGCGTATGACCTGCGTACCCTCTACGGCGCCGAGCTGTCCCTTGGACTCACCACGCCACAGAACGGAGTGGCAGATCCAGAAGGCCAGCATCTCCTCGTGCTCGCTCGGGGTGTCGAGGGATATCACCAACTCGCCGGAGCCATCACCGAAGCCCAGCTGAGGGGCGATGAGAAGGGACGTCCCAGCTATCTGGAGGAGGAACTGGCGGCGCAGGCGAGCGACAACTGGATGATCTTGACCGGCTGCCGCAAGGGCGCCGTACGGCAGGCACTGGTCACTTCCGGCCGGGCAGCGGCAGCCGCCGAGCTGGACCGGCTGACGGCACAGTTCGGCCGTGATCATGTCGTGGTCGAGCTGATCGATCATGGATTGCCGACCGACTCCGATCTCAATGACGTTCTCATCAGCTTGGCCCGTGATCACAACTTGCCGGCGGTGGCGACCAACAACGTGCACTTCGCAACGCCTGACGGTGGTCGTCTCGGTGCCGCCCTGGCTGCGGTGCGCGCACGCAGAAGCCTGTCCGACATGGATGGCTGGCTGTCCGGACCCGGTGCTCATCTGCGGTCAGGGGCGGAGATGGCACAGATCTTCGCCCGCTATCCCGGTGTCGTGGCGCGGACTGTCGAGATTGCCGACCAGTGCGCTTTCAACCTCAGGTTGGCCAAGCCGCGGCTCCCCAAACTGGATGTGCCAGAGGGTGAAACACCGATCAGCTGGTTACGGGAGCTGACCCGCCAAGGTGCGGACGAGCGCTACGCGCACATCCGAGACGAAGCAGAGGAGCGGCTGCGCAAAGAGCTGGCAGTGATTGAGGAGAAAGACTTCCCTGGCTACTTCCTGATCGTGCACGACATGGTGAAGTTCGCACGTGACAACAAGATCCTCTGCCAAGGCAGGGGGTCAGCGGCCAATTCGGTTGTCTGCTACGTGCTCGGCATCACTGCTGTGGACCCCATCGCATTCAAGCTGCCCTTCGAGCGTTTCTTGTCGGCAACCCGAGATGAAGAGCCGGACATCGACGTCGACTTTGACTCTGACCGGCGCGAGGAGGTGATCCAGGAGGTGTATCGCCGCTATGGGCGCCGAAACGCGGCCCAGGTGGCCAACGTGATCAGTTACCGGCCGAGGTCTGCGGTTCGCGACATGGCGAAGGCACTCGGCTACTCCACCGGCCAACAGGACGCCTGGTCCAAGCAGATCGATTCCTGGGGGACGCTTCCGATCAGTGAGACCGAAGATGATCATGGGCGCGCGGCGACCGCCGTGGCGCTGGACCACCAGATTCCGGATCATGTTGTGAATTTGGCCGAGCAGCTGCTGAAGGCGCCACGCCACCTTGGCATTCACTCCGGCGGCATGGTGCTGACCGAGCGGCCGGTAGGAGAAGTCTGTCCGATCGAGCGCGGCCGGATGGACAACCGGACCGTTCTGCAGTGGGACAAGGACAGCTGCGCATGGATGGGACTGGTGAAGTTCGACTTCCTGGGCCTAGGCATCCTGGCCGCCATCCAGTACACCCTCGATCTGGTAGCGGCGAGGGTGGGGGAGCGCTGGACGCTGGACAGCATGCCCAAAGAGGAGGCTGGGGTCTACGACATGTTGTGTCGTGCCGACTCGATTGGGGTCTTTCAGGTCGAGAGCCGGGCTCAAGTCGGCACCCTGCCGCGACTGCTGCCCCGCCGGTTTTATGACCTGGTGATCGAAGTCGCTCTGATTCGTCCGGGGCCGATCCAGGGTGGCGCTGTGCATCCCTACATTCGACGGGCGATGGGCCGGGAGGAGGTCACCTACCTGCATCCGGCCCTGGAGCCGGTGCTGGAGCGGACCAAGGGTGTGCCGTTGTTCCAGGAGCAACTGATGCAGATCGCGATGGCGGTAGGCGGCTGCACCGGCGATGACGCCGATCTGCTCCGCCGGGCCATGGGGTCCAAGCGAGGCGTGGAGAAGATCGAACGACTCAAGGACAAGCTCTACGCGGGTATGGCATCCAACGGGATTACCGGTGCCTTAGCTGACGACATCTACAGCCGGATCCAGGCTTTCGCCAACTTCGGATTCGCCGAAAGCCACGCGATCAGCTTTGCCTTGTTGGTCTACGCCTCCTCCTGGCTCAAGTTGCACTATCCGGGAGCCTTTCTTGCCGGATTGCTGAGGGCACAGCCGATGGGGTTCTACTCCCCGCAGTCGTTGGTCGCTGATGCGCGCCGGCACGGCGTAGCGGTACTGCGTCCCGACATCATGCAATCCGAGGTTGATGCCGATCTTGAATCGGTCAATCCCGAGCGCAGTGGTCCAACAGGTCTTGACAGCTGTCTGCAGCGTGTTCAACTCGAGGTAGGGCCCTTCGTTCGGTCGGCTCCAGACCGAACGGTTGAACATCGTCGCGACGGCAACTTCGCGGTCCGACTAGGACTCAGTGAGGTGCAAGGTATTGGCCGCGAGCTGGCCAAGCGGATTGTCCTGGAGCGCCGGTGGGAGACGTTCTCCGATATCAACGACGTAACACGCCGGGCAGGGCTCACGGTCCCGCAGGCCGAAGCTCTGGCCACTGCTGGAGCCTTCGACTGCTTCGGACTGTCCCGTCGCCAGGCGCTCTGGAATGCCGGATACGCCGATAACGACCAAACCCTGCCGGGCTCTGCCATTGATGCCACCCCGCCTGCCCTGCCGGGAATGAGCGAGGTGGAGCTGACTTTGGCCGACTTGTGGGCCACCCGTATTTCCCCGGATGATCATCCGGTGCAGCACTTGCGTCCGGTGCTCGATGATCATGATGTGGTGCCGATTGGTCAGCTTGGTGCCGCGTACGCGGAACGTCGGGTGCAGGTGGCCGGGATGGTGACCCACCGGCAGCGTCCCTCTACGGCAGGCGGTGTCACCTTCCTCAATCTTGAGGACGAGACCGGCATGCTCAACGTGGTCTGTTCCACCGAGCTTTGGAGGCGTTTTGGCAGAGTCGGCCGCAATGCCTCAGGCATGATCATTCGCGGCAGAGTGGAGCACAGTGACGGAGTGACCAACCTGGTCGCCGAACGGCTCCAGCCGTTGAGCTCGGTCTATCCCGAGGCCAGGGGCATTCTGCCGTCCCGGCATCGGTCCCGTGACTTCCGTTAAGGACCTTGAGATGTGTGGGGGTTCTGTTGCGGATACGTGTTGTCTGGGGTCGGAGTTGCCGGGATCGGGTCGTACTTCGCTCCAGCCGGGGAGCTCGGCAACAATGCGAAGATCATGATGATCAGGCCTCCTAGGTAGGGGAGGAGAAACAGCAGTGCGACAAGCCCGCTGTATCCCCCGTCGTGTAGCCGACGGACGGTCACTGCCAGCGTGGGCAGCAGAATTCCGAGAAAGAAAACCGTGAACAAAATGAGCAGCGGCATCGCGAGCAATCCCGGAGTCCGACCTCCGTCACGCGAGGTCGCCATGCCGACGGCAAAAGTCACCAGACCGAGCACCAGGTAGATGACGAAGGTGAACAGCGTCCACCACCAGTACTCGCTGCGACTGGCGCGACCAGTGAACGTCGCGTACTTCTTGAAGCCCCGTTTGACAGCATCGATGAAACCGATGCCGTAATGCGGCA
>JAJTCL010000325.1 GCA_021323255.1 Propionibacteriaceae bacterium
CGACAGCCGAAAACGCGGCCGGTCCGAGGATGACCAGCGGATACCACCACCAGTCGACGCGCCAGCGCACCAGCCGTCGTAGCAGATCGAGGACCGATTCGCGGCCTCCAGTGAGCGCAGCTGCAAGCAGAGCGGAGACGGCTGGTATCCAGGTCCACAGCTGTCCGAGGGTCGGCACCGGTACGCCGGCGGCGCGTGGCACCCAGACGACCCAGGTCAGGCCGAAGGTCAGCAGGGTGAAGATCACCAACGGATGCCGTTTGATCATGTCGGTGTCATCGCTCTCGTCCTCAGTAACGATCAATAATGCCCGGCCTCAGCAGGTAACGGCTTGACGGCGACGCTGCCTGGTGAGCGGCAAGCCTGCCGGAAACACCGCCGTTCGTGCGGCACCATGGGTGTTCGTTCACCGCAGACGAAAGGGGGAACCATGTTGGGAGGATTTGTGGTTGTAGTGGCCTTGATCGGCTTCTACGCCGCTTCGCTGCATTTCAATCCGTGGGTGAAGTGTTCGAAATGCCACGGAAAGCCGCGGCCCCGTGCCTGGGTCTTTGGCTACGCACACCACGTCTGCCCCAAGTGCGACGGCACCGGCCACCAAGTTCGATTTGGCCGGAGGCTGTTGCGTATGGGACCTGGCAAGCCGTCCTCATAAGCCGCATGGTCGAACGTAGGCTCGAAGCGAGCCAGGTCTCCAGTGTGAGGATCGCTTCCATCGATGGTCGCCCTCCCGTCGATGTGCTTCGGGTGCCGGACATGGTCGTCGAGGCGCCCAACTGGACCTCTGATGGTCGTTGGTTGATCGTCAATGCAGCCGGAAGACTGTGGCGAGTCGCCGCAGAAGCGGACGCAGAGCTTGAACCGATCGATGTGCAGGGGATCCCGGATCTCAACAATGATCATGTGCTCGCTCCTGATGGCGAGCACATCTATCTCTCGGCCAACGATGGCCACATCTACCAGGCGCCGCTCAGCGGAGGGCGGGCCCGTCGTATCACCAACACGGACCGGCCGGAACGGATGCATTACCTCCATGGGGTGAGTGCGGACGGAGCATTGTTGTGCTACATCGGGTTGGAGCCCTCGAACGGAGATTCGACGGCCAATGTCTTCATGATTCCCACCGCGGGCGGTGCTGATCGGCAGCTCACCGATAGCAAGAAGCCCAGTGATGGTTGTGAGTTCACTCCCGATGGCTACTGGATCCTCTTCAACACCGAAATGTTCAGCCGTACGCCGGGACACGCGCAGATCGCACGCATGCGGACCGACGGATCCGATCTGCAACAGCGGACGTTCGACGAGCGGGTGAACTGGTTCCCGCATGCCTCCCCGGATGGATCCATGATCATCTATCTCAGCTATCCACCTGGTACGGCAGGGCATCCACCGAATCTGCCGGTTCAGCTCAGGCTCGTTCGAGACGAGGACTGGGCCAACCCGGAGGTACTGATCAGCATTTTCGGTGGCCAGGGAACTATCAACGTCAACAGTTGGGCGCCCGACAGCCAACGCTTCGCCTATGTGGCCTACCCAGTGGGCGACCCCTGATTCGCAACCTCCCCGATCGGGCTGCGTTACAACCGAGCGGGTAACCGTGAACGCTAGACGTTATTAACGCGCTGCGTTATGCTTGGACCGTGATCCAGTCGTTCGCGGACGCTGACACAGAACGGGTCTGGAGGCGTCAGCGGGTGCGGCGATTCGGCTCGGATCTGCAACGGATCGCGAATCGAAAGTTGTTGATCATTGATGCGGCGGAGGTACTCAGCGACCTGCGGGTACCACCAGGGAATCGTTTGGAGCAGCTGCGTGGAAACCGCGCCGGTCAGTACAGCATCCGGATCAACGATCAATGGCGGATTTGCTTCACCTGGACAGCGGCCGGCGCGGCTGACGTCGAGGTCACCGACTACCACTGAGGAGAGGAGGACGACATGAGTACCGCTCACGCGCCGATTCATCCGGGGGAGGTTCTGCTGGAGGAGTTCCTCGCACCGCTTGGGATTAGCCAGTACCGGCTGGCGCAGGCGATCGACGTGCCGCCGCGGCGCATCAATGAGATTGTGCACGGAAAGCGGGCAATCAGCCCGGACACGGCTCTCCGGCTGTCCCGGGCGCTGGGCACCTCGGACCGGTTCTGGATGAACCTCCAGAACCGCTACGACCTTGCCGTTCAGTTCGAGGCGCACCGCGACGAGCTGGACAAGATCAAATCGCTGGTTGCCTGAATCCGAGGCCGGCGGGGCGGCGGGCAACAGCGCCGACCGACTAAGGCAGCAGGTCGCTAGCGAACCTACCGCTCGTCGAACTCCGGCGAGCTCTTCGGTCGTCTATGCTGCCGATCATGCTTATCCTCGGGCTCATTCTGTTCGGCATGCTGGTGGGTGCTGGCGCACAGCTGATCTTGGGCAAGTCTGCCAAGGGCGTCGACTGGACGCTGGCGTTGGTGGCTGGACTGGTGGGGTCCTTCATCGGCGGGCTGCTGATCAGCCTGCTGTCAGGAGACGGGCTGCAGTTCCGGCCGAGCGGCATCATCGGATCGCTGATCGGTGCGCTGCTGGTCACTGCGGGATGGCAGTGGTATCGCCATCGCAGCAAGGCCTCTCACGCCTGACATAGGCGATCACCCGTCATAACTGACTGCTAGTCCTTCCAGGTAATGATCTGGAGGGTCGCCGAGCGGCCGGAACGGTCAACGACGGTGATCATGCTCGTGGTTGTCTCCAACTCCGTGGACCGCACGCACAGCATCGAGCCGATGGTCATCCGATTCCAGGGAATCGGCTTGTCCGTCGGTGCTGGGTAGTCCAATGCCGAACAAGCCTCATAGCCTACTGGCGCGCGTTGGTCGAGGCGGATGTACGACGTACCGTCCTCAAAACGGAGGCCGGATTCCGTCCCGACAAGTGACGCGTGGTCGCCCGATGGCGTAAATGACGTGCCTTCCTCGTCAAGAGAAACGCTGGTGCCGGGTTTGACAAGTACCTGGCCCTGTTTCATCACTGGTGCACTAGATGAGGAACTCGACATGGGCCGTTCCTTGAACACGCCTAGGGGAATGGCTATCGCCACGGCAGCAAGAGAGAGGACGCTCATGCCACCGATCACGATGGCTACGACCGCGGCCGCCGACGCGCCGTGCCGGTACGACCGGATCCCAAGCCACAAACCCAGCGGGCCACAAAGAACTGAGGCGACGACGGCCAGCAACCCAAGGCTCGGCGGCGCTTCGGCCTGAGTTTGGCTGCGAACCTCTTCCGCATAAGGGGGCGGGTGGCTTGCGTCTGGATCAGTCGTAGTCCGGGGTTGATCCCGCGGATCCGAGTCGTCCTGCGGCGGGCGATGGTCCTCCGGACGGGGCGGAGGAGCAGCATTCTCCCAGTCGGCAGCTTCCCAGGGATCCCAGACGTCGTCTACGGGCTCGTCTGGGCTGGGTTCATCCTCGGCTACTCGTGGCTGAGTCTTGTTTCGGAGCCAGGCGTCGTACGCCGCTCGATCTCTGACCAAGGCATTGCGCGCGTCGTTGACCAGCTGGGCAAGTCGGGTCACTCCTCCCGTATCGGAATGCTGGCGCTTGATGGCCGCCCGATAAGCCGCCTCGATCTCCTCCCTCGTGGCGGTCGGCTGAATGCCCAGGATTTCGTAGGCGTTGAGCCCTCCCAGGTGCGCGAAGTTGTTTGGCATGTCACGAACCGACGACGCG
>JAJTCL010000326.1 GCA_021323255.1 Propionibacteriaceae bacterium
TAGACATGGACAAATGGGGAGCCAGGTCATTGTTGCTGGGGCAGGAATCGTCGGGCTGGCGACCGCGTTCGAGCTGACGCGCCGGGGGCGTTCAGTGACGGTGCTCGAGAAGGAGTCGAGGCCCGGTCAGCATCAAACCGGCAACAACTCCGGGGTCATTCACTCCGGGCTCTACTACAGACCTGGCAGTCTCAAGGCTCTCTTGGGCACGGCCGGGGCAACCTCCATGCGACGCTTCGCTGCGGACAACGGAGTCTCCGTCGACATCTGCGGCAAGCTCGTCGTTGCCACCGAACTGTCCCAACTGCCAGCCCTGCAGGAGCTCTATCGCCGTGGACAAGCCAACGGCGTCCCCTGCCGGATGATCAGCGCCGAGAAGGCCAAGGAGTACGAGCCCTACGTCTCCACCGTATCCGCGGTACGCGTCGAATCGACAGGCATCGTTGACTTCCGCGGGGTGTGCGACGCGCTCCGCGGTCATGTTGAGCAAGCGGGAGGCGAGATCCGCCTCAACCAGCGGATCGTCGGCATCGCATCGCATTCCGATGCGGTGACGGTCACGACCAAGACCGAGGAGTTTCGCGCGGACCAGTTCGTCAACTGTGCCGGACTGCACAGTGATCGGCTGGCTCGGCTTGCCGGACTGGATCCGGACGTGCGGATCATCCCATTCCGCGGCGAGTACTACGAGCTGACACCGGAGGCGTCGTACCTGGTGAAGGGGCTGATCTATCCCGTGCCCGACCCCTCGTTCCCGTTTCTCGGGGTACATCTGACACGGATGATCAACGGATCGATCCATGCTGGTCCGAACGCGATCTTTGCGCTGGCTCGAGAAGGCTATAGCAAGCTGAAGATCAATCCGCGTGATGTGGCGGACAGCCTCCGATGGCCAGGGCTGTGGAGGTTGGGCAAGCGGTACTGGCGTACCGGAGTCGAGGAGGTGGCTCGATCGCTGTCGAAGAAGCGGTTCCTGGCCAGCCTGCGAGAACTCGTTCCTGATCTTCCGGATGATTGCCTGCTGCCGGCGCACGCCGGGGTACGCGCCCAGGCCCTGCACCGCGACGGCAGACTGTTCGATGACTTCTATTACCAGCGAGCGCCCCGTCAGGTACACGTGCTGAACGCCCCGTCGCCAGCGGCTACTGCCTCTTTGGAGATCGCCAAGCGCATTGCCAATGAGCTAGAGATTTCCGAACTGCGAACGACTTCCTGAGCTCTGTGAACATCCCACGCTACGCGGGATGTTGACGCTGTACATGGCATGCACGCCATGCACAGCGCGAGCGTCCCACGCTGCGTGGGATGTTCGCGGCCAGAATCAGCTCCGCGACTTTGTCCGACGGACCAGCCAGGCAATGAGCCCGGCCGCTGCGGCGACCCCAGCACTGCCAGCGATGATCTTGCCGCGAGGCGAGCCCTTGGTCGCCGGCTCAATCTCCTCAAAGTCTTGGCCGTCAAGCAACCTGACTGTACCTGCATCGCCGTCCACCTTGATCAACTGGCCGCTCCGGATTCGGCGGGTCGCGACCGCCGTTCCCAGCACCGCAGGAATGCCATATTCGCGCGCCACGATCGAGGAGTGGCTGAGCGGGCCTCCAATGTCGGTGACGACCGCCGATGCCATGGCGAACAGCGAAGTCCACGCGGGTGTGGTGATGCTGGCCACCAGCACATCACCAGGCTGCATCGACCCGAAGTCCTGAGGTCCGCCCAGTACCCGAGCGGGTGCGGTGATCGTTCCGGCACTCGCCCCGGTGCCCTTGATCAGGTCGCCGGTCTGCTCCTCCGACGCGGCGGGCATCCAGTTGCGGAACATGTCGCCCCAGCTGCCCTTGGGCAGCAGTTGTGGCGGCGTCGCCCGCAGCTGCCCGCGCCACAGCTGTTTGCGTTGCTCCACCTGCTCGGCGAGGTTGCCTACTCCGTCCTCGATCTCCTTGTGGCGCAACCAATACACCTCGTCAGGCTCGTTGATCACGCCTGCCTGTTGGAGTCGTCGACCGATTTCGGCGAGCATCCGGCGCAGCTGGGGCCAGGCCAGCCCGACATCGGCCAGCGCATCCTCGCGTACCGGCGCCACCCGCTGCGCCCAGCGCAACAGCCGGCGAATCGGCATCGCGCGCACTGCATCCAGCCGCGTCAGCACGGCCGCCGTCGCCTCCTCCCGGCGAGCCGCGGAGCGTTGCTGCCGCTCATAAGGATCGACGCCCTTGCCACTGACGAAGAACCGCAACGTCTCCAGGAGTGGTACCGGATCATCGGCGGGAACCGGATTGATGAAGTCGAGGTTGTAGACCACATGCCCGTACCCGGCGAGATGGGCCTGGAAGCGCGTGTGCCATTCATGCCACAGCGGATCGTGTGACTCAGCCGCCGTTTCGAGGAACGTCTGCGGCGGCAGTGCGAGCAGCGACTCTGCCAGTTCCGGGTGACTGCGGGTCCAGGTCGCGAGGTCGTACAGGGACTTCTCGGCTCTGATCGGGGCGCTGTCGTAGCCGAGCAGGAAGACCGGCGCGGGCGGATCGTCCTTGGTCCGAACCACCGAGTCGTAACACCAGGTGAACAGCACTTCGCTGGTGGCCGCGACTGGGATGATCGTCTGTACGGCGGTGTAGTACTCCGCGGCCGCATCCACCAGCTCCTGCACTCCGGCCAGCAACTCATCGGTGCTCAGTTCGCTGATGTCTCGCGCGGTCCAGTCGCTGACGATCCGGCGATAGCGTGGATGGGAATAGCTGCGCCAGCGATCTTGTGTTCCCCCGCTGAACAGCATCCGAAAGGCCGACGGACTCTTCCACATGAGCCTGCCCATCCCGGAACGGGTGTAGCGGTAGTAGGCGTACCCGTTGACCGTCGTCAGGCCAACATCGCGCTCCCTGATGACGTCTTCCTGCAAGAGCTCTCGGAACAGACTCTGCAATGAGCGGGTGACCGCGCCGTCGATCATGTCGGCGAACAAGGGTGAGAGCGGGTCAGGTAGCTGCTCGACAATGCTGGCCCGGACGTACATGGCGGTCGGCTCGGGCACGGTCCAGTCCGTCGGCATGGCAGCCTCAGGCTCAGGTAGCGCGGTGATCGGCCTGGCCTGCAGAATCCAGAACTTTCCGTCCGCGCGCGCCCACTCGATGTCTTGGGGTGTGCCGTAGTGGTTCTCGATGCGGGTTCCGTACGCGGCCAGCTCGGCGACCTCGGCGTCGCTGAGCACGGGGCGTTTGCGCTGGTCGGCGGGCACTGGCCGCTCTTGGGTGCGCTGCTCGGCGTAAACGCTCATCACAGCTTTGTCGGCGATCTCGTTGGACACGATCGTGCGGTCGGACGTACGCACCACGATGTTGTCGGTGTCGACCGCTCCGCTGACCACCGACTCCCCGAGTCCCCAGGCGGCGCTGATCACTGTCTCGTCGCGGCGGCCATTGCTCGGGTTGGCGGTGAACATGACCCCCGCGGATTCGGCGTCGACCATCTGCTGGACGACGACCGCGAGGCTCACGGTGGCCGGATCGATGCCCTGACGAGCCCGGTAAGCCATGGCTCGTGCTGTCCAGAGTGAGGCCCAGCAGTCACCGACAGCGACCAGCAGATCATCCAGGCCGCGCACGTTGAGGAAGGTGTCCTGCTGCCCGGCGAAGCTCGCCTCTGGGAGATCTTCTGCAGTTGCCGAGGAGCGGACAGCGACTGGCACGTCCTCTCC
>JAJTCL010000327.1 GCA_021323255.1 Propionibacteriaceae bacterium
GTCCTCATCCTGTCCCTCTTTGTCGGCTTTCCACTCGCAGCGCGGGCGCAGAACTGTACCCCGGGCACAGCGACCGATTGGATGGTTACGGCCGACCAACTGGCGGCCGCGGTCAGGCCGGCAGAATGCAGCGTAGTTGAGCAGAGCCCCCCCGATTTCGGCTGGCCCGCCATCGCCGGGCCGTACCAGCTCACACTCACCTATCCCGACGGCGCAACGAAATCGGTCACGACCACCAAGAACTGGGTGAACTGGAGCGAAATCCTCCCTGCGGGGACATACAAATGGCAAGTCACCTCGAACGGCACATCGAGCCGCGCCCGCGAATTCAGGGTGTCCGCCAACGCGACACCGTTCGTTGTTCCGCCTCCAGGCACCGTACTGTCAGAACTGTCATCCAAGCCCCGGCCGCGCGGGTTGCCGGATTCCACGACGCTCGCAACGATGGAAAGCCAGCGCTCCGGCGCCGTAAGGGCTTTGCTGTCCGAGGTGAAGGCGAAGTCCAAAGAAAGCCTGCCTGGCGCAAAGGGCGGTGATCCGAAAACCTATAGTGCCGCTGCATTAGAGGCGGCGGCCGCTGCAGTATTCAGTCAGCAGGGCAACTACTACAACGAAGCGATCCGACGGGTGATGGACCTCGCATCCTGGGATCCGCGTGGCGCGACCGCTTATGCCAGCAACGTTGAAGGCGCACGCGCGATAACTTGGGCGCTCGCCGTCGGTTACGACTGGCTTTACACCAGGCTTTCCACGCCCCAGCGCACCCAGATCTTGTCTGTATTGAAAGTGCGGGCGGGCGATATGTACGGCAGTGTGATGAATTCCATCGAGCGGCATCCTCGCGACCTGTACGGCAACCAATCGCTGATGATCACGGCCGTCATCGCGGCGCTGATCGCGCCGGATGTTGAAGAGGCGACGACCTGGCTCAACGTGACGCTTCCACTGGCTCTGAACGCAATCAATCCGTGGGCCGGTGACGAAGGCGGCTTCAGCAACAGCCAGGCTCACGGCTTGTGGGACGTGGGTGCACAACTGGTCCCGTGGTATGTGTTGCGCTGGGCGACAGGGATCGACGTCGCAAAGAAAGCCTGGGTCAAGAACTGGGCTCGCTACATGGCCTACTTCGCTCCGGTGGGCTCACCCGCGCAGGTGTTCGGGGATGGTTTGGAAATGAACCTCTCGGAGAACCGAGCCCGCTTCGGGAAAGGCTACACCTACTTCGCGCCCACTCCACTCGGACGGTGGTACGCCTCCAAACAGTCCGGGGAAAACCAGACTCAGCTTGAATTTCTCATGGCGCCACCGGCGGACTTCACCACCGCAGGTTTCCCGGGTGGCACACCGAACACCCTCGTCCTGCCGGCCATCGGACAGGTCGGAATGCACAGCGATCTCGCCAATCCGGCCCGCACCTCGGTTTATTTCAAGAGCAGTCCCCAGCCATATGGTGCGTTCGACCATGCTCACGCGGACCAGAACAGTTTTATCGTCAATTCCGGCGGACAGCGTCTCGCCATAGAAAGCGGCTACTACGATGGCTACAAAACGCCGCACTGGACCGAGTGGTACAAACAGACGCGGGCCAAGAACGCGATCACATACGACGGCGGCAAAGGGCAGCGCTTCTATGAGCAAGGCGGCGCGATGGGGTACGGCGCGCTCACCCGGCACGCGAGCGGGCCCGGATACGAGATCGTAACCGGTGATGCGACCCCGGCCTATGCCGGCGAACTCCTCAAAGCCGAGCGCTCGCTCGTTTATCTGCAACCGAATCTCATTCTGGTTTACGACAACCTTGCATCCCAAATCGGACGTCAATGGGAGTGGAACATACACTCCCTCAATGCGATGAACGTCACATCCGACAGCAAGGTGTCGATCCAGAGCAACGGCCAGACCCTCTGCGTGGAAGTGCTCAGTGGGCCACCGCGCCGCTTTGAACAGACCGACCGGTTCACCGCCGAACCGTCCGGCACCCACCCGCGGCAGTGGCACGGCAAGTTCTACAGCACCGAAGCGCTGCCCGCGACGGAATTCATCGTGTTGCTCAACGTGGGCTGTACCACGTCTACGGCGAGCGCCACGAAGACCAACGGAGTCTGGAACGTCAAAGTCAACGATAGGACAGTACAGATTGCCGATGGCGCGATCAGCGTCAACGCCGACGACGGTTCGGCGCCCGCCGGCGATACTACGGCGCCCTCAGTGCCCACTGGCCTCACGGCTGCCGCCTCGTCATCGAGTCAGATCAATCTAAAGTGGAACGCGTCCACCGATGACGTCGCGGTGACGGGCTACGTCGTCTATCTCAACGACACGCTGCTCACCAAGACGACGGGCACCTCGTTCTCCCACACCGGGCTCACCGCAGGCACCATTTACAACTACCGCGTGAGCGCCTACGACGCGGTACCCAATCACTCGGCGTGGACCGCGAGCGTCGCGGCAACCACTTCGGCGTCGGGTGGCACCGCGACCCCCGATACCACGGCCCCGACCGTCCCTACTGGCCTCACGGCCGCGGCCACCTCCTCGAGCCAGATCAACCTCAAGTGGAACGCCTCGACCGACAATGTCGCGGTGACGGGATACTACGTCTATCTCAACGACAAGCCGCTCGGCACGACGACCAGCACGTCGTATTCGCACACTGGCCTCACCGCGGGCGCCACCTACAACTACCGCGTGAGCGCCTACGACGCGGTACCCAATCACTCGGCGTGGACCTCGAGCGTCGCTGCGACAACTTCGACATCGGGCACTATCGGTGACATCGTTCCACCTTCCGTGCCGACCGGTCTCACGACCGCGGCCACCTCGTCGAGCCAGATCAACCTCAAATGGAACGCCTCGACAGACAACGTCGGCGTAACGGGCTACTACGTCTATCTCAACGACAAACCACTCACGAAGACGGCAACCACGTCGTTCTCCCACACCGGCCTTGCCGCGGGCAGCACCTACAACTATCGCGTGAGCGCCTACGACGCAGTGCCCAATCATTCGGCATGGACGGCAGCCGTCTCCCAAGCCACGACGGGCGATTCGACAGGTGGAAACGGAGACAACGGCGGCACCGGGCAAGGTGACACGGGCGGGCTTCCGGTGATCCCCGGCGCTTCGGGCTTCGGCATCAACACCAAAGCCGGCCGCGGTGGCACCGTGTACAAGGTCACCAATCTGAATGCAAGCGGCTCAGGTTCCCTGCTCGCCTGTATAGCCGCCAGTGGCCCGCGTGTATGCGTATTTGAAGTCTCCGGCACCATTAATACGACGAGTGACTTCATCATCCGGAACCCGTACATCACGATTGCCGGTCAAACGGCCCCCTCGCCTGGCGTCACCATTCGTGGTGCGGGAATCCTTATCGCCACGCATGACGTACTCCTACAGCACATACGCGTCCGCCCTGGGGATGCCTCCACCGGTCCGGCACCACTGAACCGCGACGCCTTCAAGATCGAGGCCGTCAATGGCGATTCCTACAATGTTGTGCTTGACCATGTGACGGGCAGCTGGACCACGGATGAATTGTTTTCGATCTGGGGTTCGAGTGGCGGGCGAATCTATGACGTCACGATTCGCAATTCCATCTTCAGTGAATCGCTCTACAACTCGACTCTGCTGGATGTGGATACGGCATATGGCCCTATCGTGGGGTACCGTGCGAGCCGAGTGATGCTGGC
>JAJTCL010000031.1 GCA_021323255.1 Propionibacteriaceae bacterium
ATATCGCGTACCGGGAGCCGCCGTTTGATTTGGGCCGTTCTCGTTGGGTGACGATCGATATGTCGAACAGCTCCTTGGCGAAAGCGGTTGGACCGACATACAGATTGAGCAGGTCGAGCGACCCATGACGATGGCGGCGTGGGAAACCTCGATAGATCAGCAGTCGGCGGTTGATTGGCTGCACATGGGCCCAGCCAACGCGCTACTCGAGGGACAACCCCAGGATGTGCATGCAGAGGCCGGCAACGACTGGGTCCAGGCTATAAAGCAACGCGCTACAGATGAGGGGCTGCAGTTCGACGTGCTGCTGCACGTAATCACAGCCAAGCGTCCGTGAGTCGCCTCGACCATAAGCCGGACCCTGATCACGCTCGGCACAAATATCGGGGGCAGATAGTGATCAAATCTTTGAATGGCACAGCCCGCGGAGTTCTCGATGATCAGCTTGATGGCTTCGGTGCCGCTGGTGCTGGGATCATTCGGTTAGCGCAGTCAACTTGGCGAACGATCGTGGGTTGGTGAGAGGCTGGGGTTCAGATCCTGGTCTACTCGGGTACCCACGGGCCTCCCAGAGAGCTGCCGCACATCCAGCTCGGCGCCTTCATTCCCGAGGCGCTTCAGCGACCAAATGTGGGCTCATCGTGGAGGAGCTGGAGGCCGGTCGGGCCATTGGCGCTGCACTCCCCAAGTCATCTGCCACTGAGCTGAGGGGACAAGGCGAACCTTGAATGGTCTTGCGCATTTGTGCTGCTGCCGCTCGACGGCGGCCGACGCACTCGATTTCTGTGCCGATCCCGATCGGTGACCTCACCTTGGCGCTTCACGCTTGGCGGCCGGGTCGCGATAATCCCCGCCGACTACGTGCAGCGGAAACACCACTCCGTAGCCCACGACGCCGGGCAGTCTCCAGATAAGATCTCCTACTGCAGGGCCGAGCAATCCCGCCAAGCGGAGCACGCCGCTGGCAACCAAGCCGATGCGTACAACCGCTACCTTGCCTCCACCTCGGAAGCCGAACGCCGCAAACGGCAGCGCTAGCCCGAAGAACAAATGCCAGGCAAGAAATTCGATCGCCATGAGCAGCGATGGCCATTCGAAGCCGAACAAGTGTGAAAACCCCGGGTTGCGGGCACAGCAAGACGACGCGCGACAGTCAGTTCAACAAAGTGAACTCTGATCGTGAGGGTCGCCATGATCAGCGTCCACCCAAATGCCACCAGCGTGAACATTCGAGCGGGACGCGCTGTGCTGTCGTGAATCGCGGCGACCAAGATCACCAAAATCGGAGACCCGATCACGACAATGACTTCAGCTACGCTTGCTCGCGCCGGACACCCTCACTCGGCGCCGTGAGCGCATTTGCAGGCATCCATGGGCTCAGTATCGACACTATCGAGCTGTATGAGCGCATCATGATTGACGAGTTGGCACTCAGGCTCGTGCACGGGGAAGCTACCGGTAGGTAGTTGACAAGCGGGAAGACCGATGCATCCCTCCTGGAACAGTTCCGCGTCAGGAAGCTGGCACCGCGCCGCGAATTGTCTGCTGACCATCCCGACAAGCCGCAAGTTGGCTCGGATGAATCGCTGCCGGGCCAGCGCACCCTGATCTTCGAGCAGTCTCAACTCCTGGTCCGTGGCATCAGCGAAACCTGCGCCTGCCACTCGAGCATCCCGCGCCAGCAGGCCGGCTTCGATCGCCCGTTGCAGCGCGACAACGTCGGCGTGTGTCAACAGCGGTTCATGAGTTGCATCGTCGGAGAGCTCGGTCACGCCGATACTCTGAAGCAGCGGGTGCCGCCCGCAACAGCTAGTAACCCGAAATCTGTGGATAACCCTCTCTCGGTGCCCTGCTCGCGCATCGCGCAGGGAATCCGACGTCGTCGTCGCTCTTCGCCGAACGCGGTGTGCGATTGTGCACCTCCACCGGCTGGTGTGTTCCGCTCATCACTCCGCCGCTCGTCGGCGCGCGATTCCCGACGCTCGCAGCGCGGGCAATCTCAGTCTTCGGCGCCGATGCTGCGGGTATGCAGGGCCTTACGTCGCGCCTCCAGCACCACCAGCTCCGAAAACATCTGGTTGTACTTGTGCTGTTCCTCAACCGGGTTCGTACGCTGCAGCCGGGACTTCAGCGCAGCGATGGTACGGATGACTGTGAGCAACTGAAGCGCTGCTGAGTTGGCGATCACGTAGCGCACGGTCACCTGCCCGTGCACTGGCAGCGCCTCAACGGCCAGCGATGCGACCAATGATCGGATCTCATCCGCGTCGCATGCCTCCGAGACTCGATGCACCCACTCGGAATCGGGCCTCACCTTGGCGCCACCCAGCTCGACCGCAGCCTTCTCCACCGCGGCAAAGACTGCCGCGTACGCCGGGTGAGTGAAGTCGGTTGTGGTCAAGCCGTCCCAGCCCTCGGGAAAAAGGTCGGGATTCTGAATCAGCAGCTTGGCAGTCTGTCGCTCGGTAGCGAGCATCCGATCGTCGGGATTGGGCAGCAGCGGAAGTGCCGGCCTGGCTTCCGGCACGGCAGCGGAGTATAGATCAGCGGTCGTCGGCCTTCCCCTGGCCGGGCGGCGTCCGGACTTGGCCGCAGCACGCATCACTTCGGCGCGCACCTCCTCGAGGTCCATGCCGAGCAAGCCGGCTAGCTCGCGAGCGTAACCCGATACCAGCGCGTTGTCCCTGATGCTCGCAACGAGCGGGGCGGCCGCCCGCAGTGCCGCCAGTCTGCCGTCTGCCCGATCAAGATCATGTTGTTTCAGCACGTTGTTCATCACGAAGCGGTACAGCGGCACCCGCCGGGCGACGAGCTCACGAACCGCCGCCTCGCCGCGCTGGAGTCTCAGGTCGCATGGGTCGAGGCCGGTCGGCTCTATCGCGACGTAGGTCTGGGTCACGAAGTTCTGGTCACCAGCGAACACTTTGATTGCGGCCGCCTGTCCGGCCTCATCACCATCGAAGGTAAAGATCACCTCACCGTGGAACGCATCATGATTGCCCATCAACCGCCGAAGCAGCCGAGCATGATCATCACCGAAGGCGGTGCCGCAGGAGGCAACCGCCGTATCGACACCGGACAGGTGAGCCGCCATCACGTCGGTGTAGCCCTCAACCACGACCGCCTGGCTCTTCTTGCTGATCGAGGTGCGAGCAAGGTCCAGTCCATAGAGCACGTGAGACTTCTTGTAGAGAAGGGTTTCCGGAGTGTTGATGTACTTGGCCGGCATTCGGTCGTCCTCGAACAGCCGGCGAGCCCCGAAGCCCACCACTTGCCGCCCCGAGTCGCGGATCGGCCACATCACACGGCCCTGGAAGAAGTCCCACCCCGACTCGCGGGCCAGCCCGGCCGATACCAGCTCCACATCGCGGAACCCTCGACCCCGCAGATGCTGCAGTAGGGCGCGGCCATCGCGCGGAGCGAACCCGACTCCGAACCGCGCGGCCGCCTGCCGATCAAACCCTCGTTCGTTCAGGAACTGTCGAGCTACGACCGCGTCCAGGCTGCCCAACTGCTCGGCGAAGAACTCCGCCGCCAGCCGCAGTGCCTCTGCCATGCGAATTCGCGCCCCAGGCTCGGGCCGGGTGCCGGCATCGTCGGTGTAGCGCAGCTGAATGCCCACCCGATCAGCGAGTCGCTCAACCGCCTCGACGAAGGTGAGGTTGTCGATCTTGCGCATGAAGTCGATCACGTCGCCACCCTCGGCGCAGGCACCGAAGCAGTACCAATACCCGCGAGAGGGTGTGACCTGGAAGCTGGGGGTTTTCTCGTCGTGGAAAGGGCAGAGGCCCTTCATCGTCCCGCCCGCGCTGCGGAGCGTGACGTAGGAGCCGACTATTTCCTCGATCCGGGCCCGGTCTCGTACGGCGGCGATGTCTTCCTCGTTGATCCGCCCAGCCACGGACGGGAGTCTATGTTCCGGCCCGGACGCTGTGGCACTCGTAGCCGAAATCACCTGAACCTAGGTGAAGCGTCGTCGGTAGATTGAAGGCGTGGCGACGGTGGGCCGCGATGTGCCCTGGATTATCTACGACGGCGACTGTGCATTCTGCACCTCCAGCGCCAACTGGCTGGCTCGGCGGCTGCACCGTCGGAAGGGACCGAATGCGCGGCTCGTGCCCTGGCAGTTCATCGATTTGACGGCGCTCGGCACGACGGCGGAGCGTACCCAGCGCGAGGCGCTGTGGGTAAGCCCAGAGGGCACCATCTACGGTGGCGCCGCAGCTTTTGCCCAATGGCTCAAGTTCCGCGGCGGCCCGTTCGAGATTGCCGGTTATGCCATGGACCTGCCAGTCATTCACGCACTAGCCGCCGCTGTCTACGGCCTGATCGCGAAGAACCGGCACCGGATGCCGGGCGGATCGCCCGCGTGCGCGCTCCCTCCGCCCGGCTTTGACCCGGCGCAGCCAGGGACCAAGTCGCTCTAGCGGAGCAAACGCCAACCAGCAGATCGCTGTAGGCGCGAAGTGGATGTACAAGGTCGCCATAGTGAAAACATGGAACCCCATCCAGAACACTGCTGCCGCAAGCAGCGCTCGGCCGCGCAGCCACAAGACCACAATCGCAGTCAACTCAGCGGTGAAAGAGAACCACTGCATCAGATGAAGCAGCTCTGGATAGGGCAGCAAGAACTGACCCAGCCCGTGTGGTCGCCGGACGATGGCCCACATCAGGATCGAGCTCTCCGGCCAGCTGGTGATACTCCAGCCGCCACTACGGATCTTGGTGAGCGCGGACAAGAAATAGGTGAAGACCACCGAAATCTGTATGCACTTGAGCGCCCATCCGGCCTGTGCGGAGCGCTCCATGCTGCGCCACCGATCCGCGATCACACCCACTGTGGGCAAAACCCATATGGCGACCACGAGGGCCAGATGATCATGGTCGACCTTCCCGTAGCTCATCCCGATCGCCGTCCACCAGGTGAAGGCGGCAGCCACCACCGCACCGGCCAGACGGGGCAGCACGTTAGCCGCGGCCACCAGACAACCGACCACCAAGATCAGGTAGAGCGTGATGGTCAACGGCACGCTGGGCGGAGGCAGGTGAAAGAGACGCTCGATCAGCAACGGTTGGTAGAGCTCGGGATGTCTGCTCAGCGGGATCGGGTCCCGCACGAAGAGATGAATGTCGATGATCACGAACAGGTAGAGCACGGTGCGCAGGATGGCCACCCGCGACTCCGGGAGCACTGGCGCGAACCATGACGCCACGGATCGCAACGTCCTCACGACGGCAATTCCCACGTGGTGAGTACCACCAAGCGGGCCGGGCCAACCCGACCGTTGACCAGCCGGGTCTCATCTTGGACCAGCCAGACCTTCAGCAGCGCCGGCTCCGCCGGATGTCGGGAGGTCCACCCCTCAGCCACCGCTCGGAGGAGGGCAGGATCAGCGGTGATCTGGGGAATGCGGGCTTCGATCTCGGCGCGGCTGATCCCTGCCGATTCGACGCGTAGCGGGAGGTCAATACGACGTCCGTCTGCGAGCAGGCCCTCGACTCGGGTGATGACGATGGTCTCGTCCATGGCGGGAGAGAACGCGTACTGGGACAGTGGACCGAAAGGCCATAGATCATCACTCATGCGTAATGAACCATTGAGCAGCAGGCCGACACCCAACACAGTTGCGGCGATGCGCCAGCCGTACGACATCCGGCTGATGCCACGCACCCCCTGCCCCACGGGCCGATTACAACACGATCCGGACTGCTTGTACGGCGGTTTGACAAGCTTGCGTTATACCGGCGTTAAGCATCCGTTAACGCAGCGCGCACTAGGTGTCAGATGTCTCGGCCAATGCCGCGCGGCAGCCGTTCAGGTGGCCAGTCGAGGTGGCGTACCGCCATCTCGAAGGCGTACCGGTCAGTCATCCCCGCCACATAAGTCACAGCCGCACGTGTCGCGGCCTCAGACTGAGCCGGGAGCTCGCGACTGTCCGGGATGAGGGCTGGCTGATCGCTGTAGTACTCGACCAGCGCCCGTAGTACCTCGATCACCGCGCGAGATTGCGCCAGCGAGGCAGGCCGCACGTAGATGTGTTCGTAGTTGAACGCCCGCAGCGTTGCCAGAGCACCCGCCTGCTGCGGGGGCATGCCGATCTCGCCGTGCTCCTCGACTGCATCCACGACGGCCCGGACGAAGGTGTTCAGCTGCTCTCGTCGAGTTCGCCCGCAGACCTCGACGATCTCTTCAGGAAGATCATCCAGCGCCACCACCCCGGCATGGATGGCGTCCTCCAGATCGTGCGCGCAATAGGCGATCCGGTCGGCCCAGCTGACGATATGGCCCTCGACGGTGAGTGGTGCCGGCCGTGACCAGGAGTGGTTCCGGATTCCGTCCAGGGTCTCGGCGCAGAGGTTGAGACTTTGCAGCACGACGTCGGCACCCCAGGGGCCGTGGTCATATCCCTCCGGAATGAAGGTGTCGAAGGCATCCTCGCTTGCGTGTCCGCCTGGCCCATGACCGCAGTCGTGGCCGAGGGCAATCGCCTCGGCAAGGGTCACATTGACACCGACCCCACGAGCAATCGACGTCGCGACTTGAGCCACCTCGAGGGCGTGGGTCAACCGAGTGCGTTGGTGGTCGGTCGGATAGACGACCACTTGCGTCTTGCCGGCCAGCCGCCGGAATGCAGTGGAGTGCACAATCCGATCGCGGTCACGTTCGAAGCAGGTGCGCTCCTCATCCGGCTCTTCCGCGATGGCCCGGTTCCCTGCTCCCTCGGCAAAAGCGGCGCCAGGCCGGAGCATCACTCGTTCCCGCTGCTCGCGAAGCTCCCGACGCACGATGGGTCCTGGCCCTGGACGGGGCAGGTCACCTGAGTGGGCGCGCACCAGGTATCCGCCGTAGTGACCAGCCATCGTGTCGGCCCATGCCTGGGCGCGCGGAGTGACCCCCTCAGCCACCGGAGATGCCCAGCTCAGCGGCTGCCAGATCAAGATCACCACCGGAGGTGTCGGTCAGCCAACCGTCGGGGAGGGCGACCGTGGCGCGTGGCGCACCCTGCCGTCCGCGGGGCGATCCCAACTCCGAAGTGGGGAAGGGAATCTCTGGATCGAGCTGCGACAGCAGCCCGTCGAGGTCGGCGATTGAAGAGACCATCGACAGCCGGGCGCGCAATTCCCCGCCGATAGGAAAGCCCTTGAAGTACCAGGCCATGTGTTTGCGCAGATCACTCAGGCCATGCAGCTCGCCGGACAAGCTGGCGAGAAGCTCGGCATGGCGCCGCAGCATCTCCATGACCTCACCGAGGTTCGGCAGGGTCTGCGTCTGACGACCGGCGAAGGCATCGGCCAAGTCTCGGAAGAGCCACGGCCGGCCGAGGCAGCCACGTCCGATCACCACCCCGTCGGCACCGGTCTTGCGGATCATGCGGAGTGCGTCAGCGGCCTCCCAGATGTCGCCGTTGCCCAAGACTGGGATATTGACGTGCTCCTTCAGCTTGCCGATCGCGTCCCAGTCGGCCTGCCCGGCGTACGCCTGTTGTGCGGTCCGGCCGTGCAGTGCAATGGCGGCGCAGCCGGATTCCTCGGCGATCCGGCCGGCATCCAGGAAGGTCTGATGATCATGGTCAATGCCGATCCGGGTTTTCATGGTCACCGGAACGCCGTAGCGCGCCGCTGCCCCGACGGTGGTTGTCAAGATCATCCGGAGCCGGTCCCGCTTGTACGGTAGCGCTGCGCCACCGCCTTTGCGCGTGACTTTGGGGACCGGGCAGCCGAAGTTCAAGTCGACATGATCAACGCCGTACTCGTTGCACAGGATCTCGGTCGCGTGCGCCATGACCGCAGGCTCGACACCGTAGAGCTGGACGGATCGGACCCGCTCCCCCGGGTCGAATTGGAGCATCTGCTGCGTCTTGCTATCCCGCTCGACGAGACCTCGGGAAGTGATCATCTCGCAGACATACAGTCCGGCACCCTGTTCGCGACATAGCTGCCGGAAGGCGGCGTTGGTGATGCCAGCCATCGGCGCCAGCACCACGGGTGGGTCAACCTGAATGCGGCCCACTCGCAACACCGACTTGTCAGCGTCAGTGGTCGCCATGGCAGCCACAGGCGCTGACAAGTCGGCGTTGGAGAGGGCCGTTGTTAGCAACCGACCAGCCGCTGGGCGAGATACTCGATCACCTTGTCCTCTGATATCCGATCCTGGGTCATCGAGTCGCGCTCACGAACGGTGACGGCCTGGTCGTTGAGGGTGTCGAAGTCGACTGTGACGCAGTAGGGAGTACCGATCTCATCCTGGCGGCGGTAGCGACGGCCGATGGCTTGGGCGTCGTCGAAATCGACGTTCCAGAACTGCCGCAGCCGCATGGCCAAATCCCGAGCTTTGGGCGACAAGGCCTCGTTGCGTGACAACGGCAGCACGGCAACCTTCACCGGCGCCAACCGAGGGTCGAGCCGCAGCACCGTACGCCTGTCGACTCCCCCTTTGGTGTTGGGAGCCTCGTCTTCGTCGTACGCGTCGACCAGGAATGCCATCATCGCGCGATTCGGACCTGCCGCTGGCTCGATGACGTACGGCACGTATCGCTCGCCAGTGACCGTGTCCAGATAGGACAGGTCGGAGCCGGAGTGCTCGGTATGAGTCGAAAGATCAAAATCAGTCCGGTTGGCGATGCCCTCGAGCTCACCCCACTCTGCACCCGAGAAGCCAAACCGATACTCGATGTCGACAGTTCGCTTCGAGTAGTGGGAGAGCTTCTCCTTGGGGTGCTCGAAGTGCCTCAGGTTCTCGGCTGCCAGGCCGAGCTCGGTGTACCAGCGGGTCCGCTCGTCGATCCAATACTGATGCCAGTCTTCGTCAGTGCCGGGCTTGACGAAAAACTCCATCTCCATCTGCTCGAACTCGCGAGTACGGAAGATGAAGTTGCCTGGGGTGATCTCATTGCGGAAGGACTTGCCGATCTGGCCGATGCCGAAGGGTGGCTTCTTCCGAGTCACCTGAACGACGTTGGCGAAGTTGACGAAGATGCCCTGCGCAGTCTCGGGGCGCAGGTAATGCAAACCAGACTCATCCTCCACGGCGCCCAGGTAGGTCTTGAGCATCATGTTGAAGTCCTTCGGCTCGGTCCACTGACCGCGGGTACCGCAGTGCGGACAGCCGATCTCCTCAAGACCTGTCGGCCGGCGCCCCTTCCGGGCCTCGAAGTCCTCCTCCAGATGATCGGCTCGAAAGCGCCGATGACATGACAGGCATTCCGTCAAGGGGTCGTGGAAGGCGTTCACATGCCCCGAGGCCACCCATATCCGGCGCGGCAAGATCACCGATGAATCAAGGCCAACGATGTCCTCTCGCTCGGTGACCACCGAGCGCCACCACTGTTTCTTGACGTTCTCCTTGAGCTCGACGCCGAGCGGTCCGTAGTCCCATGCCGAACGCGTACCGCCGTAGATCTCTCCTGCGGGGAAGACGAAGCCACGGCGCTTGCACAGGCTGATGACGTTGTCGAGTCGGCTGGACGAGGTCACGACTTGTTCTCCAGACATTGTGCTGCTGCCATCCCCGGCTGGGATGGAGTCAGCGCACTAGGTTATCGCCCTCAGCGTAGAAGTTCCGGCCACCGACTGTACGAGGGGATTCCTGAGCTGAACCTAGGTTGCCTGCGCTGTGCAGAGCATGCATGCCATGTATAGCGCCAACATCCCACGCAGCGTGGGATGTTGGCGGTTGCCGGCGTACCCGCGATGGGGAGGAAGAAGATCTCGGGCACTGCCCTGCGCACTTGTCACTTCGGTGAAACCTGACTGAAACAAGACCCGCCTACCGTCTGGAAAGCGCCGCCCGCCCCAGGAGGCTGATCATGATCGAACACGTTGATCCGTTCATCGGCAGCGCGGTAACAGATCTCCCTGTCCCCCAAGGCCTAGCCGAAACTTGGTGGTGGCCCAAACCTCAGGTCGGGAACACTCATCCTGGTGCGACCTACCCCTTCGGCATGGTCTCGGTATGCGCGTACTCCGGCGCCTATCCGACTGGCTACGGGGTTTACCAGCTCAACACCGAGGGAGTGCCTTCCCAGCTCTACGACACCCAAATCGCCTCCGGATTCACCCACTTCCAACAGTCCGGTACGGGCGCGATCCGCAAGTACTACAACTACTTCCGGATAACGCCGATGCTGGAGCCACTCGACAGCCTCGGCAACACCTGGGACCTGCACGACGAGTACGCCGAACCGGGCTATTACGCCACAACCCTCAGCTCTGGCATCGGTTGCGAACTGACCGTCGGCCCCAAGAGCGCCGTACACCGCTACACCTTCCCGGCCCACAAGGACGCCCGGCTGGTGATCGACTTCTCGATGGGCGGCCTGGCCATTCCCTACGGTTCAACGGTTCCGCTTCGGGCGCATATCGAGGCCATCGGACCCGGCGTCGCCCAGGCCGAGATCGTGGTGGAGGGCGCGCCGCTGGCCGTGCACCTGGAGTGTGACGCGGGCGACCTGAGGCAATTGCTGTGGTATGACAGGCGGCTGATGCAGGGCGGCACTCGTCTCGATTTCGACCGAATCCGGCCGACGACGCTGCGACCGTTCGGCTTGATGTGGCGCGGGCCAACCGAGCCGGGCCAGGTGCTGGAGCTGCGATTCGGTTTCTCACTCCGCGGCGTGGAGCAGGCGAAGCAGAATCTCCATGCGGACTGCGGATCGGGCACCCCGGCGTTCGACAGCCGACGTGCAGAGACCTCGATGGTGTGGCGGCAGCACCTTGACAAGATCAAGATCGAAACGGCCTCGACCACCCGGAAGACGATCTTCTCCACCGCTTTTTATCATTCGCTGATCAAGCCGTGCTTCGCGCCGGAGGAAAGCCCGATATGGCCCAGCGATGGGCCATTCGTCTTCGACATCTGCACGATGTGGGACATCTACCGCACTCAGTTGCCGTTGATTGCTGCGCTGTTTCCGGCCCGGGCCGTGGAGCTGGCCAATGCGCTGCTGACGATTTGTGAGGAAGAGGGCAACTTACCGATCGGCTACCGGATGGCCAAAGGCGCGGACCGGTTCACGCGGCAAGGCAGCGCACTCGCCCATACCTTTCTCGCCGATCTGTGCGAGCTCGGAACGCCTGGTATCGATTGGGACTGGGCGCTGTGCCACATGGACACCGATCTACGGCGCTCCTATGGCGAGGACTACCTGCTGCGCGGGCTCGCTGAGCCGATCACGCACACCTTGGACCTAGCGGTCGGATATCAGTGCACCGCGAAAGTGGCTCACTATGTCGGTGACAGCCAACTGGCAACCCAGTTCGAACACCTGGCCGGCCACTGGATCAACGCTTTCAATCCAACCGACGGCCTGTTGTTGGATTCGACGTACTACGAGGGCGGCAAGTGGAACTACTCCTTCCGGCTGCTGCATGACATGCAGGCACGCATCGGGCTGGCTGGGGGTGAACGCCGGTTCCTTGAGTTGTTGGATCAGTTCTTCGGATACGGCGCCGACCCCGTCAAGCAGCTGGGAGAGCGGCCGAGCACCACAGACCTGGCAGCCGGGTACGCGCTGAACCGCTTTGAGGGGTTGAACAACGAGCCGGACATGGAAGCACCCTGGGCGTACCACTACGCCGGGCGGCCGGATCGGACGGCCGAGGTTGTCCATGCGGCTGTCAACAACATGTTCGGTCTTGGCCGAGGCGGATTGCCTGGCAACGACGACTCTGGCGGCTTGAGCTCGTGGTACGTCTGGGCGTCGCTGGGCCTCTTCCCGATCGCGGGCCAGAGCGTCTATCTGCTCAATGCACCGTCCTTCGCCGAGTCGCGGATCGCCTTTGGCAACGAGGAGTTGGTGATCGAGGCGCCCGGTTTCTCCGAGCCGGCAGCCGGTGGTCCCGTGCAGTACGTGCAGCGGGCGATCTTCAATGGCGAGATGTTGGAGCGGACCTGGCTGACGGCTCGAGAGCTGCACCGCGGCGGGCATCTCGAGTTACAGCTTGGACCGAAGCCCTCGGCGTGGGGCACGACTACCCGCCCGCCATCCGCCTCGGAACCGGAGGCGACGCAGCCACCGGCCGGGGCAGCCGTACCAGCTCCAGCGAATCTGCGGATCGGCGCAGAGGACCCAATCAACCGGCACAAATGATCAGACCACGGGGAGTCCGATGATGGCAGTGTTGAAGAGCAAGGCATGCAACGACAACGGGCTGCCGCGCCGGCTGGTCATTGTGGTGCGCGCTGACCCGGTGATCTGCGGTCACTCAGGCGAGGCGCGCAATCTCGCGGAGGTTGCGCTGCAGCGCGGCTTCACCGACGTACGGATTGTCACCTGGCCACTCGATCTGCTCGCAACATCCGGTCTGCCCTTGAAGCCGCTGGACGGCGTTCTTCCTTACAGCAAAGGCATCGAGGTAGAACGTCCGGAACCGGTCGGCGATTACAAGGTGCTCGACGGCCGCTACCTCGCAGGAATGACGGCACGCCTAGTCGAGCTCTTCACGGACGGGATTCCCACGGTCTGTATGTCGCTCTACCTCAGCCCGCACACCCTTGCCGTATCGGAAGCTCTTCGAGCTGCCCGTTCCACCGGTCTCCCGGTCGCGGTTGCCACCATTGCCGAAGCGGTCGGCTCCGACGTCACGAATGTGGTCCGCTCATGTGCGGCCGATGGACGATTCGGCGCGGCGGCTCAAGTCCTGTCCGCCTATCTCAACAGTGATCTGCCGGTCGCCGTTTCGGAATACACCAAGGACTTGATCATCTCCTCGGCGGAGGAGGTCGACGCTCGCCACGGCACCCCTTTTGCCGAACGATGCCGGCAACGTGTCGCCATTTCCTACCCTGCCATCAACACCGCTGACTATCTCGGTGTGCGTCCGGAGCAAACTGTCGAGGTGCTCTACCGGCGTCGGCTCACCCGCAATGGCTACGTCCTCTTTCTCTCCAGATTGGCTCGCGCCAAGGGCGTAGATGACTTGATCGCTGGATTCCTTGGGAGTTCGGCGTGTCGAGATCTCACACTCGTGATCGCGGGAAATGGACCTGAGGCGCAGCACCTACGCGAACTCGCCGCAACGACCTCAGCAGCAGATCGAATCCGATTCCTTGACGATGTCGACGACGACGAGAAGCCGCATCTGATGGCGGGCTGCGCAGCATTCGTCCTGCCAAGCAAGCCGCGGCCTGAGTTCGTTGAGACGTTCGGGATCGCGCTGGTGGAGAAAATGCTGGCGGGCGGCGGCCCAGTGATCACTACCACCACTGGTGGAATCGGTGAGGCGGTCGGCGACACCGCGATGATCGTTCCAGTCAGCAGCCCTGTCGCGATTGCCGACGCACTCGATCTCGCAGTGACAATGCCAGGCGAGGAACGGGCCGAGATGGCCGAGCGCGCCCGCGAGCACGCACTCCAATTCGATCGCACCTGCGTTTTCGACCAGCTGCTGGAGCGCCTGGCGCAGACGACCGAGAGAGAGCTCAGCCCGATCTGAATCCTGTGCCTCGGTCCGCAGGAACGCACGTGCACGTTCGCTCCTG
>JAJTCL010000328.1 GCA_021323255.1 Propionibacteriaceae bacterium
GTCGCCGCGTGAGCTGACCCTGCTGGAACTGGCGGATGTAGTCCGTGAGACGATCCATGGACCGGGACATCTCAAGGCTCCTTTCCTAAACCCGTACTCGCGGATGGCAGGATCTCGACACTCCCGAAACGGGACGCTTTGTCGTTACCTCCGGCTGCCTCCGTTTCCGAGAAGCACCTCGACCCGCGGCCGTCCACCTGCCCGCTCGTGCCGTTGTGCCACTCCGCGACTCATCGGTCAATAGGCAAGGCGATGCAGCGCTGCCGTGAGCACCTGAATCCCGGCCGCAGCGTGCTCAGGCGTTGTGTACTCATCGGGGGTGTGACTTCGCCCATCCTTGCTTTGCACGAAGATCATGGCCACCTTGGCCAGCAGCCCCATTTGTTGGGTGTCATGGCCACCACCACTGTACATACTATGGAATGGAATGCCTTGCTCCCTCGCTGTCGTTTCAAGGAGGTCGATCAGCCCGGGATCGGACGGGCATGGCGCGTGATCAACGAGCAAGCTCCAGCTCGCTTCCACGTCGTACTTCGCCGCCACCGATCGGATCAACGCCTCGTGGCCGGTCCACAACTCCTGGACCTTGGCTGGATCGGGATGGCGTGCGTCAACGGTGAAGGTCACCTTCCCGGGGATGGCTGCCGCCAGATTGGGCTCCACGTGGATACGTCCGGTCGTCGTGACCGCAGGGCGCCCCCATGAGCGGGCCGTCTCGCCGGCTCTCGTGATAATCTCGGCCGCCGCGGCCATCGCATCGCGCCGTAGATCCATCGGCACCCCTCCGGCATGGTCGGTGCGGCCCACCAACTCCACCAGGTAGTGGCGAATCCCGGGGATGCCCTTGACGATGCCGACCGGGAGACCCTCGTGCTCCAGAATCGGCCCCTGCTCAATGTGGAGTTCGATAAAGGTGTCGATATCGGTCCGTGCCGCCTCTGGGATGCGCGCTGCATCGAGGCCAACCGCTTGCATTGCCTGGGCGATGGTCTCGCCGGCGGCCGAGACGATCTCATACGGGTCATTTGGCCCAATGGCGGCGGTGATCGCTCGAGAGCCCCACCAATTCGTCGCCGGGAAGCGACTCCCCTCTTCCTCGCAGAACGAGATGGCCTCCAGAGTCCGCCGGGGGGGACCGAAGCGTTCCTTGAGCGTGCGCAAGGCGATGACCCCGGCGATGACCCCGAGCACGCCGTCGTAGCGGCCACCCGGCACCTGCGAGTCGATGTGCGATCCGGTCACGATCGAGGGTCCGGGTTCGGACCCCTCCAGCCGCGCCCAGACGCTGCCCACCGCATCCTGGCGCACACTGAGACCGGCCTCGCGGCACCAAGTGGTGATGTGGTCCTGGGCCGCGACCCACTCCGCTGAATAGACCGTGCGGCAAACCCCCGTCTCGGCACAGGCACCGAACTGCGCCAGCTCCATGATGTGCTGATCGACCATCCCCGGATCGATGGCAATGACCGCCGACACGTGCGGACCTCCTCTACGGTCGGGGCACTCAGGCCCTCGACACGAGCGCGTTGGCCGATCGGGACGCTCCGACAGAGATGGGGGGCAAAGCTAATCGTCGTGGAGCCAGTTCGCATCCTAGTATACGAAGAAAGACACCGCATCTCTATTCCCTTCGCCCAAACCATCACGGTTCATCGTTCGTATGGTTCGACCTGGGCACGCTCACGGCGCGCCGCGCAAGAGTTACGAGGACACCATGACGGGTACAAGGCAATGGGCCGCCGCCTCTTGGACAGGACTTCGATTCTTTGTGATTCCTCTCCTCTCGATTCCTGTAGCCAAAGGTGTAGCCGAGCCGTTGGACTTCCCTGGATACTCTTGGAAGCCACGGACGAGTTTCCACGTTGTCATGGACAGAATGGACGATGGTGGATGCTGCTGGACCGCTCTTCTCCGGATTTGTAAACAGCAGGTTAGGAGTTCGAGTCTCCTCGTCGGCTCCCAGAAATGCACGTAGTGGAGCCAAATATTTGAAGGGTACGAGCTTTTGCCGTCCTCAGTACCCCCCAACGCGCTAACGGGTACCCCAACGCACCGGGCCTGCTCCTGTTGGAACTTCGAACTGGTTTCAAAAACCCAGCGCAGTGTTCCGGGGAGATTGATGCGATGATGCGCTCGTATGACTGCCAGGGCGGTTGGTTCGCAACAGGAGGGAACCGCTAGGCGTCGTAAGGAGGCGGCGAGATGGATGCAGCGCCGGGGACGCCGAGGGCTGAACCCGACGTGCTGATCCGCCCGTTGCGGGCGGATGACCTCCCCGCGGCCGACGCGATCCGGCGGCTCGCCTTCGGCACCTTCCTCGGTCTGCCGGACCCCATGAGTTTCGAAGGCGACGCGAGCCCGGTCCGGACCCGGTATCTCGTCGATCCGACTGGCTGCTTCGCCGCTGAACTCGACGGCCAACTCGTTGGCACCAACTTCGCGGTCGATTGGGGCAGCGTGGGGTTCTTCGGGCCGCTCACGGTCCACCCGGACCACTGGGGTCGCGGCATCGCCCAGCACTTGGTCGAGGCGGCTCTCGAGGCGTTCACGCGCCGGGGTACGCGACACGTCGGCCTGTTCACATTCGCCCACAGTCCGAAGCACCTCGCGCTCTACCAGAAGTTCGGCTTCTGGCCTCGCTTCACCACTGCCATCATGACCAAAGCGGTCGGTCCGGTCGACCCTGGGACCGACTGGTCGGCCTACTCGGACCTGCCGGCCGGGCGGCAGCGGGCATGCCTCGAGGACTGCCGTGACCTGGCCGGCTCCGTGCACCCCGGACTCGATCTTGGCCGAGAGATCACGGCCACCGCGCAGTATCGCTTCGGCGAAACCGTGCTGCTGCGAGACGGGGACAATCTCGTCGGCTTCGCCGTCTGCCACTGCGGACCGGACACCGAAGCTGGCAGCGGCAGGTGCTACGTCAAGTTCGGGGCCGCGCGCCCGGGGCCGGATGGCGAGAGGTCGTTCGCCCAATTGCTAACGGCCTGCGAAGCGCTGGCCGGGGCGCGGCGCCTGGCGCGGCTGGCGGCCGGCGTCAACACCGCCCGTCGCGAGGCCTATTGCCAGATGCTGGGGTTCGGGTTCCGCGCGGATGTGCAGGGCGTTGCCATGGACCGGCCGGACGAGGCTGGCTACAACCGGCCCGGCACCTACGTCATTGACGATTGGATGTAACGCCGTCGACCGTGAGGAATTTTGAAACGAGTTCTTCATATGCCCAAGCACATCCCCGATACATTGCATCATCGTCGACAGTCATTGACGCTTCCAACCCGTTCCCGCACCATAGCTCGTCTATCTAACCACTCTGGCGGAGGCGTTTTGGTCACCGACTCGACAGTTCCCAGCGTCGAGCTGGAGGGCGTCCATAAGTCCTACGGCCGAGTCGAGGCCGTCAAGGGCGCCAGTTTCAGCTGCCATGACGGCGAGTTCCTAACCGTCCTCGGGCCGAGCGGTTCGGGCAAGACGACGATCCTGCGCATCATTGCGGGTTTCGAGCAACCAACCCATGCGAGCCGGCTCGCCATCAACGGACAATCGGTAATCGGCATTCCGGCCTATCGTCGCGACGTCAGCACAGTCTTCCAGCAGTACGCCTTGTTTCCCCATAAGTCAGTCGGTCAAAACGTCGAGTACAGCCTCAAGGTCCGAGGCATAGATCGCGTGGAG
>JAJTCL010000032.1 GCA_021323255.1 Propionibacteriaceae bacterium
CCAAGATCTCATCCTTGGTGAACTTCTTCTCCATCGCGATCGCATAGCGGAGCTCACGAATCTTGCGTTGCATGGTTGGCGCCTGGGCATCTTTGACACATTGAGAGTCACCCTTGGCCTGACACGCCTCGACTTGGACCATCTTGACGTACTGCTGGGTGATCGACGAGCCACCTTGAGTGATGCCGCCATCGGTGGAGTTGCGCACCAGCGCACGCATCGTGCCCTTGAAATCCAAGGCGCCGTGCTCGTAGAAACGGTGATCCTCGATGGCTATCTGCGCCTGCCGCATGATCGGTGCGATGTTCTTCAGCTTCACCGGGATCCGGTTCTCGTCGTAGAAGTACGCCAGCGTCTTGCCATTGCCCATGAGCACCTTGCTGCGGGTGGCTGGCGCAGGCGTTGCGAGCTCAGCCGGCAGGCTCTTCAGCTCGGCAGCCGCGGCGTTGCTGGTAACCCCTGCCATGCCCGCGAAAGGAATGAACAATCCCGCCACCAGAACACCGGCAAGAATGCTGACGACGACGAACATCACCAGCGAGTACGCGAGGCTCCCCGCGCGCTTCGGCGTAAACGGCACGAGTAACAGCCTACGGGAGCTTCAGGGCCCCACTGAATCACGTACTGATACCAAATCTTGACCTGAGGGCACCTTTTGTTCGATTGTCAAGCAACCAAAGGTCACAAAACGGCAAACATCTCGAAACGAATCTAGTCACATCGAAGAGTGCGTGCGTAGCGTTTCATACCGCTGTGCCAGATGGGCCGGGGAAATGCCCGGCACGGCGAAAGTTTCACGAAGGGGAGATGCAGCGTGCCTGCAGTGCAACGTGAAGACTGGACCATGCGCGCCAAGTGCCGGGGGATGGAGGACGCCCTGTTTCCGGAGGCGTCCGACCAAAAACGAGCCAGACTCGTGTGTTCTGGATGCCCTGTGCGCTTCGAGTGCTTGGCCGAGGCTCTCGACAACCGGATCGAATGGGGTGTCTGGGGCGGCATGACCGAGCGGGAGCGGAGGTTGCTGCTCCGGCAGCGCAGTGATGTCACCTCGTGGCGCTCCGTTCTGCTCGGCAAGTCGAGCCAGCAGGCGGCTCAGCCGGTGCCGCCGGGCTCTCAGTCCTTGTCGGACAGTAGCGCGCCGACGCGGCGGAGTGCCGCCAGGTCGGTGACGTCGGTCGGCAAAGACTGAACCTGGGTCTGGGCCACCGTCGGGCGAGCCGCCGCGAAGCGTTCCATCATTCGCGTCTCGGTCTCGATCATGCGCATCAGATTGGCGTGACGGCGGAGGGCCTCTACCTCGAGCACGGCTGAGGTGTCCGCAAGGTCCTCGGCTAGGGACAGTGCCCGTTCTGGCGAGATCGCCAAGGCGCAGGTGTGTACCCGGTTGATCACCATGCCCGAGAGGGGCATGCCTTCCTCGGTGAGCCGGTCCACGAAGTACTCGGCCTCTCGTAGCGCGTCATGCTGCGGGGTCGCGACGACCACGAACGTGCTGTGCCGTGACGACAGCAGTTCGAACGTCGAGGTGGCTCGCTGCCGAAATCCGCCGAAGAGAGCCTCGAAGGCGCGGACAAAGGTCTGGACGTCGCTGATGATCTGGGCGCCGAGGATCTTGGTCATTGCGGCAGAGATCATGCTGAAACCAGCGCCCATCAACCGCAGCGGGCCTCGGGCGGGGTGCAGCAAGAAACGGAGGAATCTGCCGTCGAGCAGTGCGCTCAGGTGTTCGGGGGCGTCCAGGAAGTCCAGGGCTGAGCGGGCCGGTGGAGTGTCTACCACGATGAGGTCCCACCTGCCGGAAGCCTTCGCCTCGGTGTGAAGCTGGCCGAGCTTCTCCATCGCCATGTACTCCTGGGTGCCGGAGAACTCTGACGACAAGGCCACATAGAACTGGTTCTGCAAGATCGCAGCAGCCTTCTCGGGCGTGGAGTGCGCCAGCACCACGTCGTCGAAGGTGTTCTTCATGTCGAGCATCATCGCGTCCAAGCTGCCACCGGCGGCGGTGTCGATCATGGACACTGGCCGAGGGGTGTTGGCGAGCTCGCCGACGCCGAGCGATTGAGCTAGCCGGCGCGCTGGATCGATGGTCAGTACGACCACCTTGCGGCCGGCCTCGGCCGCACGCAGCGCGACTGCAGCGGACGTTGTGGTCTTGCCGACGCCGCCCGAACCGCAGCAGATAATGATCTTGGTCTCGCGATCACCGATAATCTTGTCGATATCGAGGAACGGCACCGGCAGCCCAGCCCGCGCCGCCGACTTCAAGGCGCTTGTCATGCGGCCTCCAGGGCGATCTGGTCGGTCAGCTGCTCCGCGATCGCGAAGATCGCGCCCTCGTCGATACCTCCAGGATCGAAGGGAATCTGCACCAGTGGAAGGCTCAATGCGGTCAGTCGATCATGACGCTGCTGCTCTTGCAGCGTACGCGCCGCCTCGATCGCAAACTCCGAGGCTAAGGCCTGGTTCTGCTTGATCGTCAGCCCGGGCACCTTCAAGATCACTGACCCACTGGCGGCAGTTTGGAGCTGATCGTTATCGAGTGGGCTCGGTGTCACCATATTCTCGATCACCATACCGATCCGGATCCGCGTGGGCTGCACCGCGGCGACGGCTTCCTCAGTCTCGGTGACCGGCATGTCCTCGAGCAGGGTGACGAAATGCAAGGCCGTGGTCGCCGACCGCAGCAGGCGCATGATCGAGTCGGCCTGGCTGCGAATAGGTCCTACCTTGGCGAGGCCGGCGACGGCCAGGTGCACATTGAGGAACTGGGCGATCCGGCCCGTTGGCGGAGCGTCGAGAACCACGGCGTCGTAGGCGTTCGGGCGGTTTTTGATCTTCCGTCGGACTGCCTCGTACACCTTGCCGGTGAGGAGCACGTCACGCAGCCCAGGCGCGATCGAGGTGGCGAAGTCGACAGCACCGAAGCGGTCAAGTGCCTTGCCGGCGACACTGAGGTGGTAGAAAGTGTCGAGGTACTCGACCAGGGCATCCTCGGCATCGATGGCCAAGCCGTACACCATGCCTCCAGCCGGCGTACGACTGATCCGGCGTTCTTTGCGTCCGGTTAGCGGCGGCACGTCGAACAGCTCCGAGATGCCATTTCGGCCCTCGACCTCGCACAGCAACACCCGCCGGCCGCTGGTGGCCAGGGCGCACGCGAGGCCGGCCGCGATCGTGGTTTTGCCTGTGCCACCCTTCCCACTGACGATGTGCAGGGTGTGCCGCGGAGTCACGTCAGCCCTGTGATCGCCAGGCCGGCGTGGGTCTTGTAGCGCCGGTTGATAGCGATGAGGTTGGCGGTCAGTGCCTCGACCTGGCCTGCGTTGCGCAGCCTGCCGGCGTAGATGCCGCGCGCGCCGGGGATCGCCGCAGCGAGATCACACACCACCGAGACACCATCCCGATCCTCACCGAGGACGAGCACATCATCGGCGAAGTGGTCGACTGTCGGGTCATCGAGGAGGACGGCACTGACGTGGTGAAACGCAGCGATCACCGTCGAGTCGGGGAGCAGCTGCTGTGCCTCCTCGGCTGCGGAACCAGCCGCAACTCGCAGCGGAAAGGGTCCGTGCTGGTCAAAGCCGAGCGGATTGACGCAGTCGACCACGATCTTTCCGACCAGCTCTGTGGCCAGGGCGGACAGCAGCGCAGCGTGACCGGCGTACGGCACTGCCACGATGACCAGTTCGGCGGCGGCTGCGACGTCGGCGTTGCTGCCGCCGGTGATTCGATTGGTGTCGTCTGCCTGTGCATCCTCGGCGCCAATCAGTTCCCCGCGCTCGGCGGCGCGGCTACCGATCAGGACGTCGTGCCCGGCAGCCGCAAATCGCCTGGCGAGACCACGCCCCTGGGGGCCGGTGCCACCCAAGATCCCGATCTTCACGCCGACGCCCCGCGGTGTCTGGCGAGGAAAGGCCGCCTGGCGATGCGCGCCGGCCGCTTGGTCATGGGCTCGATAGTAGTGAGGGTCCCGAGCGTTAACTGTGCGCCAGACTTCCACGCAGCCCGGAAGGCGAGCTCCTGCAGCCAGCGAAGCGGTCCGCGCGTCATAGTGTCAGTGGCGTCAGCAAGGCTGTGCTGCATGACCTCTACTTCTGACACGAATGCCGCACCTGGCTCTGCAACCTCAGAGCCAACCCCGGCAACCTCCGCCTCCTCACGGCCGAGAATCAGCATGGCGAGCGTGGTGCTGGATACCGACGATCCGCCGCGGCTGGCCGAGTTCTATACAGCGCTGCTCGGCTGGCAGATTGAGTCAACGGAGGAGGACTGGATCACCATCGGCGACGGCTCCGGGACGCGGATGGACTTCCAGTTGGCGCTCAACCACAAGCCCCCAACCTGGCCGGACAATGCCGTGCCGCAACAGTTCCACCTCGACCTTGATGTGGACGATCTGGACCAAGCTGCGGCGTACGCGGACTCGATCGGTGCCCGACGCGCCGCCAGCGGTGATCATGCGCCCGACTTCATCGTTTTTCTGGACCCGAGCGGCCATCCGTTCTGTCTGTGCTCATAACAGCCCGGGCGACCTGCCGGCCTCTACAGTGAGGCTATGACGAAGTGGGAGTACGTAACAGTGCCGCTGCTGGTGCACGCGACCAAGCAGATCCTGGATAACTGGGGGCAGGACGGGTGGGAGCTGGTGCAGGTAGTGCCTGGGCTTAATCCCGAGAATCTCGTCGCCTATCTCAAACGCCCCATCCCTGCGCCGGGAGCCGGTGCGTGACCCTGCCGTCGCGACGGCTCGCTGATCTTGGACTGAGCTTGCCGACCACGCCTGCGCCACTTGCCGCGTACGTGCCTGCGGTGCGGTTCGAGGATCTGGTCTACACCGCCGGGCAGCTGCCGCTGGTGAATGGCACGTTGCGAGACGTCGGCAAGGTCGGCGCCGAGGTTCCGGTCGAGGACGCAGCGGAGTGTGCCCGGATCGCCGCGCTCAACGGGCTCGCGGCGGTGGCCGACCTTACTGGAGATCTCGACGTGATCAGGCGGATCGTCAAGGTCGTGGTGTATGTGGCCAGTGCGCCTGGGTTCACTGATCAGCCGCTGGTCGCTAACGGCGCGAGTGGACTGCTGCAGGAGATCCTCGGCGAGGCGGGCCGGCACGCCCGAAGCACCGTGGGTGTCGCGGCGTTACCACTTGATGCCCCAGTCGAGGTCGAGCTCATGGTCGCCGTCGGTTCAACGCCGATGATCGTGCCGCTCTGACGGTCCGTCATGCCGTCACACTCCTACGACGTCTTGATCCGGCTGGCCCCAAAGGTGCCGGCTGCCATAGTGGAACGGGCCGCACGGTGGACCCTCGACTCAGTGCCGAGTACTCCCGCTGCGGCGGCTAGCGTCATCCTGCTGCGTGACGGCCGAGCGGGACTGGAGACCTATCTCTTACACCGGCACGCTCGAATGGCTTTCGCCCCATCGAGGGTGGTCTTTCCTGGCGGTCGCGTCGACGCAGCAGACGCTTCCGAAGAGGCCGATCCTTTCTTTCGCTGCGCGCTCCGCGAGACCTTCGAAGAGACAGGTGTCGTCCTCTCCGAGATGGACCTCTATCCCTGGGCGCACTGGATCACTCCGGAAATCGAGCCCCGCCGATATGACACGCGGTTCTTCGTCGCTGCAATGCCTCAAGATCAGGAGGCGACCGACATCTCAGGGGAGACCGATAGCGCGGATTGGTCAACTCCGGATGCAGCGCTGGCCGCCGAGCGTTCCGGCCGCATCCTGATGTTGCCACCCACCATCTCGATCTTGATCGAGCTTGCTGATCTTCCGAACGTGGCTGAGGTGATCAAGCACGCGATCGGCCGGCAGATCGAGCCGGTGCTGCCTCAGTTGGTGGAAACCGAAAGCGGTTGGCAGTTCCGCTATCCGCAGGCCGGTTCAGACAAGACATCGACATGACGCCTTCCGACGGTTCGGCTGTGCCGCATGTGCAGCTCATCCGAGCTCCGAATCCAGGGCCGATGACCCTGGACGGAACCAACACCTGGGTGATCGTCCATCACGATGAGGGCGCGCTGGTGGTCGACCCCGGCCCGGCAATCCTGACTCACCTCGACGCGGTGCTCGCGGCATGCGCACCACGCTTGGCCACCATCGTGCTCACTCACTCACATCTCGATCACTCAGAAGGTGCAGCGGTGCTTGCCGAGCGAGCTGGTTGTGGGGTACGAGCCGCCGATCCGCAATTCCGCGTGGGCCCGGATGGGCTGGAGGGCGGAGAGCTGCTGCGTGTCGGTGCGCTGAGTTTGGAAGTGGTCGAGACGCCCGGTCACACCAGTGATTCCCGTTCCTTGCTGCTGTCCCATCCCGATGGGGTGAGCCAGATGATCACCGGCGACATGGTGCTAGGTCGCGGTACCACAGTGATCACTTACCCGGATGGCGATTTGGCGGCATATTTCGCCTCGCTCGATCTGCTGGAGGGAATGGTGCGAGAGCGCAATGTGACCGAGCTGCTTCCCGGTCACGGGCCGATTGTCACCGATCCGCTGCCGTGGCTGTCCTTCTATCGTCGCCATCGGCATGAGCGTCTCGACCAGATCCGTGCCGCTCTCGCGGCGGGGGACCGTACCGCCGGTGAAATCGTGGCCCGGGTGTATGCCGACGTCGACCGCCGCGTATGGCCAGCGGCCGAGCAGTCGGTCCGGGCGCAACTGGACTACCTGCAGCAGCGGTAGAACGGCTCTCTGGTGGGTCAGCAAGTCCTCAGGAAGCTCATTCTCGCCTCACAGCGTCCACATAGGGTTCCGCGTCACTGTCGATGCCATGAACCAGAACCAGCAGCCCGGATTCCCAGACTTCACTACTCATCCTCAGCCTCCGCGCTCCGGTGAGGAGCCCACGGTCATCCTGCCGACTGGGCAGTACGGGGCCTACACCGGAACTGACTTCCCGGCTCCGGCGGGTGTTCCTCCGCTGAGCGCTCATCCTGCTCCGGCGCCGGCCGTGGAGCGGCCCAGACGCCGAGCCGGCGGCTTCATTGCCGCTGCGGCGATCGCGGCTGTGGTGGGTGCCGGGGCTGGCATAGGTTCGTACGCCTTCCTCGGCAACGAGGGCACCGGCTCGCCGGTCAGCGTGACCAGCGGGGCGGCACCGCAGGGTCCGACGCTGGATGGCACCGTCGCGGCAGCTGCGGCGAAGATCGAGCCGTCTTTGGTCACCATTGCCGTGCAGGCAGCTGGCAAGGGCGGCATTGGCAGTGGCGTTGTGCTTGACAACGATGGGCACATCCTGACCAACGATCACGTGGTTGCGGCCGCCACCCAGGGCGGCACCATCACCGTCACCTTCCACAATGGCTCGACGGCGACTGCCAAGATCGTCGGAACCGCTGAATCGAGCGATCTCGCGGTGATCAAGGTCGAGGGTGTCAACGATCTCAACCCGGCGACTTTCGCGAAGTCCAGCGAACTCACCGTCGGGCAGACCGTCGTCGCCGCTGGCGCACCTCTTGGTCTCTCGGAGTCGGTGACGAGCGGCATCGTGTCCAACACTGCGCGGCCGGTCCGTTCAGGGAACAACGGTGACGCTGTCTATCTGGCCGTGCAGACCGACGCCGCGATCAACCCGGGCAACTCCGGTGGTCCGCTCGTTGACCTGAACGGTGCCGTTGTCGGCATCAACTCCTCGATCGCCAGCACCAGCTCAGGGGCTGACGGCGGACAACCAGGCAATATCGGCATTGGCTTCGCTATCCCCTCTGAGGTCGCGTCGCGAGTCGCGAGCGACCTGATCACCACTGGCAAGACCAGCAATGCCCAGCTCGGCGTACGGCTGAGTGGTTCTGATTCCGAACTGCCGACCTCTGTTGGTGTGCCGCTGGGTGAGGTGATCAGCGGCGGCCCGGCAGAGAAGGCCGGTCTGCAGGCTGGAGATGTGGTGACGAAGATCAACGACTTCCACACCACTACGGCCGACGGGCTGATCGCGGCTACCCGGTTCTATCCGCCTGAGACGACCGTCACAGTCACCTTCATCCGCGACGGCGGCTCACCGCAGACCGTTGAGGTGACTCTCGCGGCCACCTGAGTTGAGGCTGCGTCATCGCTTCCCGGCTCGCCCGTACCCGTAAAGGTTGAACGTGCGAGCCGGGGTTCGCTCTTTCTATCGCGGCCAGGGAAGGCCAGCAACGAACGTCCACGTGCGATCCTGATGCGATACACACGTTGCAACGTGTGCATCGCGTAAGCAACGAACGTCCACGTGCGCTTCTACGAGCAAAGCGAGCGGTCGAGCCGCGGCTTCATCGGGCCCGGCGTTCCACTCGCTCGACATCGAGGATGGTGACGGAGCGAGGCTCCAACCTGATCCAGCCGCGGGCCGCAAAATCGGCGAGGGCCTTGTTGACCGTCTCTCGTGAAGCCCCGACCAGTTGGGCCAACTCCTCCTGGGTTAGGTCATGGTGCACGTGCATGCCGTCGTCCCGTTTGTCGCCGAACCGCTGAGCCAGCTCCAACAGCTGCTTTGCGACTCGGCCCGGGACATCGGAGAAGACCAGGTCGGCGACCACATCATTGGCTCGCCGGAGCCGCGCGGCAAGCTGGCCGAGCAACCCTTGAGCCACCTCAGGACGATCGGTCAGCCATGGAATCAGCTCGTCGTGCTCCAGGGTCCGCAGCTCGCAGGCCGTGACGGCTGTAGCGGTGGTCGAGCGCGGTCCTGGATCGAAAACCGACAGCTCGCCGAACATCTGGCCGGGCCCGACCACTGCCAGCAGGTTCTCCCGCCCCGCCGACCCGGTGCGTCCCAACTTGATCTTGCCGCTGACTACGATGTAGAGCCGGTCCTCGGTGTCCCCTTCGTGGAAGAGCACGTCGCCCTTGTTGAGGTACAGCTTTCCCATGGCAGAGGAGAGCGCGGTCGCGGCTTCGTCCTCCAGTCCGGCGAACAGCGGTGCCTTCTTCAGGACTTCCGGATCCACGCGGTGCCTCCCTGATCACGGTTCGCCTATCGAGGGCAAGGCTACCGTTGAATGCCGAGGAACGTCAGGGGCCCGAGGGTGGCGCCGGACTAGTGTGATGGCATGAGTTCGAGCAGGTCAGGCGGCGCAGCCGAGTTGACTCCCGACGCCTCAGATTCGGCCGTAACTCTGGTCTACGACAAGTCCCGGACAGCACTGGTACGCCGCGCCCGCTCCATGAACCGCATCCTGGCTGCCACCTATCCCGACGCCCACATCGAGCTCAATTTCACCAATCCGCTGGAGCTGCTCGTTGCCACCATTCTGTCGGCACAGAGCACCGACAAGCGGGTCAACTTGATCACGCCGCTGGTCTTCGCCCG
The DNA here is from genome assembly GCA_021323255.1 of Propionibacteriaceae bacterium. Lineage (GTDB taxonomy): Bacteria > Actinomycetota > Actinomycetes > Propionibacteriales > Propionibacteriaceae > Microlunatus. Next base: position 9,289 of record JAJTCL010000032.1, read on the forward strand.
CTATCCCGATGCGGCCGCGTACGCCGCTGCCGACCGGGACGAATTGCAGGAGCTGATCAAGCCCACAGGCTTCTTCCGAGCCAAAACCGACACCCTGATCAAGCTTGGGGCGACATTGACCGAGCGCTTTGGGGGTGAAGTGCCCAAGCGTATGAGGGACTTGGTGACTCTCCCCGGCGTAGGCCGTAAGACCGCCAACGTGGTACTCGGCAACGGCTTCGGCATTCCCGGCATCACCGTCGATACCCACTTCGGACGACTCGTCCGACGATTCGGATGGACCACCGAGACCGATCCCGACAAGGTCGAGGTTGCCGTCGCGGGACTCTTCCCTCCACGTGACTGGACGCAGCTGTGCCACAACGTCATCTGGCATGGCCGCCGGCGTTGCCATGCCCGGAACCCGGCGTGCGGCGCCTGCCCGATTGCTCACTGGTGCCCCTCCTTCGGTGAAGGAGAGACCGACCCGATCAAAGCCGCGAAGCTGGTTCGGGAGCCGCGGGGATGATGAGGGGACGTGGCCGGCTCATGCCGGCGGTCGCCGCACTCGTGTTGGTGCTAGCGGGTTGCACTGGGCCAACCGGGCTCGACCGGCCGGCATCACCCCTTGAGGCGCCGACCGAGGCCCTACCGACGCCAGAGGTGACAGCAGATCTCGCAGCTATGAAGAAGGCGGCGGGGATCGCAGACTGTCCGCGCTCCCACCCCGAAGTCGCGGCCACGCCGTCCGGATTGCCTGACGTTGTGCTGCCGTGTCTCGGCGGCGGACGCGAGGTGCGGCTCGCCGGGCTTCGCGGCAAGCCCATGATGATCAACGTCTGGGCGCAGTGGTGCGGACCTTGCCGCGAAGAAGCTCCGTACCTGGCCGAGGTGGCAGCGGCGAATGACTCCGAGCTGGTGATCGTCGGAATCGACCACGCCGACCCGCGACCAGATCTGGCTATCGAGTTCGCGCAACTGTCCAGCTGGAGCTACCCGCAACTGGCGGATCCCGATGTCGTGTTGCGCGCCGAGTTGCAAATCACTGGCCCGCCGCAGACCTTCTTCGTCCGCCCGGATGGCACCATCGCCTATCGCCACGCCGGGCCATTCGGCTCGGCGGCACAGATTCGCGGCCTGGCGGCTCAGCATCTTGGAGTCACTCCATGACCGATGCTCAGCCGGAACGGCCTGAGTGGCTCAACACCCTGACCGACGCCCTCTCCGAGCAGTCGAGGCTGGCTCAGGTGGTCGCCATCCGGCCAGGAATCGGAGCCAGGCCGGCGGCAGTATTGATCTTGATCGGTGAGGGCCCGACCGGCCCGGAGATCATGTTCATCGAGCGGGCCGCCGGTATGCGTACCCACGCCGGACAGATTGCCTTCCCGGGCGGCGCAGCTGACGCGGATGATCTTGATCTGGCTGACACCGCGCTGCGTGAGGCGGCCGAGGAGACGGGCCTGGAGCGGAGTGGGATCGAGGTGCTCGGTGTGCTGCCGCCCGCGTACGTGGAGGTGAGCGGGTTTGATGTCACAGCAGTGATCGCCTGGTGGCGCGACCCGGGCCCGGTGGCGGTGATGGACTCCCGAGAAGCGGCATCGATCGACATCGTGCCGGTCTCGGTACTCACCGACCCGGCACATCGCGCCCGGGTCCGGCATCCGTCGGGCTATACAGGCCCGGCGTTCGAGGTGAACGGTCATCTCATCTGGGGCCTGACCGCGCACCTGCTGGACGGCGTACTTGATCTTGCGGGGTGGCAACGGCCCTGGGATCGACGTCGCGAGGTAACCATTCCAGCGCGGTACCTGACTGACCGAAGACCAGACCGGGGAGGGCCTGATGCCCACTGATGATCAGAAGTCCGAACTGCTGGCCCGCTGGAACGCCACCTTGCCGCGGCAGCAGGAGCTTGGTGAGAACTTGATCACTCGCTACAGCGAACCGCACCGTCATTACCACACCAGCAAGCACCTGCTCCAGGTGCTGACCATGATCGACGAGCTAGCTGATGATCATGACGTCTTCCTGGTGCAGCTTGCTGCGTGGTTCCACGATGCTGTCTATGCCATTCCGCCCGGTCAGATCAGCAACGAGGAGGCTTCAGCCCGGCTGGCGTTGCGGGAGCTGAGCCGGGTCGGGCTGGAGCAGGAAGATCTGAACCAGATCGCGCGGCTGGTGCGGCTGACCGAGACTCACGTGCCGGGACCGCGTGATCCCGAGGGTGAACTGCTGTGCGATGCCGATCTTGCGATCTTGGCATCTGATCCAGCCGACTACGCCGCCTATCTGGCCGCGGTACGCCAGGAGTATGCCCAGGTGCCGGAGGAGGACTTCCTTGCCGGACGGCTGGCCGTGCTCACTGAGCTTGCGGACCGTGAGATCTTCCGTACCTCCAAGGGGCGTCAGCTGGCCGGTGCTGCCCAGGCCAACCTCGCCGCGGAGATCAGTGCGCTGTTGTCGAATGGCTCGCTCCGCTCGCTGTGATGTTCGCTGGAAAGAGCCTCCTTCGTCGCGCAGCGTGAAGCGCAAGAGCGTCGCTCCCCGCAGCGCTCCTGCAGGCTGCGTCGCTCACATCACGGACTACCTCGGTATCGCTGTGGAAGGATCGGACGCGTGATTTCGGAGCCCACACAGACCAGCGATGTTGTTGATCGACCGACTGACTGGTGGAAATCGGCGGTCGTCTATCAGATCTATCCACGATCGTTTGCCGACAGCAACGGCGACGGCATGGGCGACATCCCGGGGATCGCGTCGCGACTGGATTATCTGGCCGAGCTCGGGATCGACGTGGTCTGGCTTTCGCCCGTTTACACCTCGCCGATGGACGACAACGGCTATGACATCAGCGACTATCAGGACGTCGACCCGATGTTCGGCACGCTGGAAGATCTCGACCTGCTGATCGCCGGCCTGCATCAGCGAGGCATCAAGATCGTGATGGATCTGGTGGTGAACCACACCTCCGATGAGCATCCGTGGTTCATCGAGTCCCGTGATCCCGACTCACCCAAGCGAGACTGGTACTGGTGGCGTCCGGCTCGACCGGGCTTTGAACCCGGCACCGAAGGTGCGGAGCCTACGAACTGGGAGGCCGCGTTCTCCGGCTCTGCCTGGCAGTTCGACGAGCGCAGCGGGGAGTACTACCTGCACATCTTCAGCACCAAGCAGCCCGACCTGAACTGGGAGAACCCAGAGGTACGGCGCGCCATCTACGACATGATGAACTGGTGGGTTGATCGGGGGGTGGACGGCTTCCGCATGGATGTGATCAATCTCATCTCCAAGCAGGAGCTTGTTGACGGCGTGCCCGCCTCGGGACGGACCCGCGTGTCGTCCTTCGGCTTCACCGCCAACGGACCGCGGCTCGATGAGTTCCTCGCCGAGATGAACGCTGAGGTAGGTCTGGACGCGCGGAACCTGCTCACGGTCGGTGAGATGCCCGGCTCGACGATTGAGACCGCCCGGCGGGCGACCGATCCTGCCAACCATGAGCTGAACATGGTGTTCACCTTCGAGCACGTGAGCCTGGACAGCAGACCGGGCGGCAGCGGCAAGTTTGATCTGACTCCGCTTTCCTTGCCAGCGCTGAAAATGAATCTGAATGAGTGGCAGCTGGCGCTCTCCGATGCCGGCTGGAACTCTCTGTACTGGGATAACCATGATCAACCGCGGGCAGTGTCGCGGTTTGGCGACGACAGTCCGGAACATCGGGTGAACTCTGCGAAGACGCTTGCCACGGTGCAGCACATGCACAAGGGCACGCCCTACATCTATCAGGGCGAAGAGCTCGGCATGACCAACACCTACTTCACCGCTATCGAGCATTACCGCGACATTGAGTCGCTCAACTACCACGCAGCAGCGCTCAGCCTGGGCATGGAGGTCGAGGCAGTACTGCACTCGCTGTCGGTGAAGAGCCGGGACAATGCCCGTACTCCTATGCAGTGGGACGACACCTCACACGCCGGGTTCACCGAAGGGATCCCGTGGTTGCCGGTCAATCCCAACTACCTCACCATCAATGCAGCTGCGGCAGTCGAGGACCCGGACTCGGTCTTCCA
>JAJTCL010000329.1 GCA_021323255.1 Propionibacteriaceae bacterium
GCTCAAGACGGCCGGACTTACCTACGAGATTCAGACCTTCGCCGGAGCTGGCCATGCCTTCTTCAATGACACTGGTCCTCGGTACAACGCGGAGGCCGCCGAACAGGCGTGGCGGGACATGCTGGATTGGTTCAACAAGCACCTGGCGTGAGGGGGAATCTCACACCGGGCGGAGAGCGGGGTAGGGCGTGCCAGCGTCTCGGGCAGCTGGGCGAGTGGCGCGTAGTGGATTGGCACTCTGACGACTGCTCGCGCGTTCCGACTCCTTCGTCGCTTGTAGCGCAACGACTCGTAACTGCGCGGCCCTCATCACGCTGCGCCGCAAGCTCCTGCAGTCGTCGGAGCGACCAGCTCGTCATAGTGCCGTAGTGGATTGGCACTCTGACGACTGCTCGCGCGTTCCGACTCCTTCGTCGCTTGCAGCGCAACGACTCGTGGCTGCGCCCATCATCACGCTGCGCCGCAAGCTCCTGCAGTCGTCGGAGCGAGCAGCTCGTCATAGCCGCGTAGTCTTCAGAGGGTGGTGTCCACCGCTGTCGCTGATCGACCGGCACCGCTGAGCCGGGTCTGGTCGGGCAGCAAGATCATCGCCGAGGACCTGACCGGGGAAGACCTGAGCGATGTGTTGCAGCTGCATTCGGACGCATCGGCATGGTGGGTCTTGCCGCGAGATCCCGACTACGGAGCGATGGAGCTGCGCCATGTCGCACGTGCCCTGGACCTCGACGAGCTGGCGATCAGGGATCTCCTCGCTGAAGACAGACGGGCCAAGTTTGAAGCGATAGGCCAGGCGCGGCTGATCATCACCAACGCGGTCTCGGTTCACCAGGACAAGGCACAGGTCCTCGTGCACCCGGTGTCGATCATCGCGACCGACCGCGCCGTGATCTGCCTGGTGGAGCCGGCTTCGGACTTTCAGCCGGCTCAGCTGTTCATTCAGAAGGAAGATGTCATCGCGCAGGGCGGCATCGAAGTAGCGGTCCAGCTGGTGATCGCAGCCGTGATCCGCACCTATGAGGAGGCAGTTGAGTGGCTGGAAGATTCCAGTGACCGGCTAGCCAATGTGCTGTTCGAGGAGCGCCCGCTCGACAAGCCTGAGCAGCTGTACGCCTTCAAGCTCAGAGCAGCCCTCTCACAGCTGCGCCGGCTGACCGATCCGATGCGGACGGTCATGACCGACATCATCGACAGTCCGCCCCAGGGCCGGAAGGCCAAGGCCGGGCGGGATCCTGCGATCGGCCGCCACTGGCGAGTGCTTTCGGAGCAGCACAATCGGGTAGCCAACGCCGCCGATGGGCTGCGCGAGGCCATGTCAGCAATCTTCGATACCAGCTTGGCGCTAGCAGATGTGCGGCTGAACCAAATCATGAAGAAGCTCAGCGGATGGGCGGCAATCATCGCGGTTCCGACCCTGGTCACCAGCTTCGTCGGGATGAACGTCGGCTTCCCGCTACACGACAGCGGTGCCGGTTTCTGGGTCTATTTTCTGCTGATGATCACAGCGGGCGGGGTGTTGTACTTCATCTTCAAAGCCAAGGACTGGCTGTAACTCCGACGACAGCTCACTGGCGGTTCGGTAGAGTTACGTCGCAAGAGTCCCTGTGGCGAATGCCCGGGGGCTTCGGTTTCTCTACGCAGTAGGGAGCTAGAAGGGACGGCGATCACATGCCGGCGATTGTGGTAGTGGGAGCCCAGTGGGGCGACGAAGGCAAGGGTAAGGCGACAGACCAGCTCGGTGATCGGGTCGACTACTGTGTCCGGTATTCAGGTGGCAACAACGCCGGCCACACAGTGGTGGTCGACGGCGAGCGCTACGCCTTGCACCTGCTGCCCTCGGGCATCCTGAACCCCGATTGTGTTCCTGTGATCGGGAATGGGGTTGTGGTCGACCTCGATGTGCTGCTCAGCGAGATCGAAGGCCTGGCGGTACGCGGCGTGGACGCCTCGCACATGCTCATATCGGCAAACTCCCACATCATCACCACCTATCACCAAGTGATCGACAAGGTCACTGAGCGTTTTCTCGGCAAGGCCCGGATCGGGACGACCGGACGCGGCGTCGGGCCGGCGTACTCGGACAAGGTCAACCGCATCGGTTTGCGGATTCAGGACCTGTTCGACGCATCGATTCTGCGCCAGAAGGTCGAAGCTGCCCTGGAGCAAAAGAACCATCTGCTGGTCAAGGTGTACAACCGACGAGAGATCGACCCGGCGGAGGTCACCGAACATCTGCTCTCCCATGCCGAGTGGATCAGACCCCATGTGGTTGATGTCAGTGCTCTGCTCAACGAAGCGCTCGATGCCGGAAAGGTGGTGCTGTTCGAAGGCGCCCAGGCCCATCATCTTGACGTTGATCATGGAACGTACCCCTACGTGACCTCCTCCAACCCGGTTGCCGGTGGTGCCTGCGTGGGTACGGGGGTCGGACCCACCCGTATCGACAGAGTTGTCGGGATCGCGAAGGCCTACACCACCCGGGTCGGCGAGGGACCGATGCCAACCGAACTACTCGACTCCAACGGCGACAAGTTGCGGGAGGCCGGCATCGAGTTCGGAACCACAACCGGACGCAAGCGTCGCTGTGGCTGGTTCGATGCGCTGGTGGTTCAGGCGGCGGCCCGGGCCAACGCGTTCACTGACATCTTCTTGACCAAGCTCGACGTACTGACCGGTTGGGAGAAGATCCCGGTCTGCGTCGGTTACCAGGTGAACGGGATTCGCCAGGACAGCATGCCGCTCACTCAGTCGGAGTTCCACCACGCCGTCCCTATTTATGAAGAGTTGGACGGATGGACTGAAGACATCAGTAGCTGCCGGGAATTCGACGAGCTGCCCAAGAACACCCAGGTGTACGTGAGCCGGCTCGAGGAGCTCTGCGGCGCTCGGATCTCCGGCATTGGCGTCGGCCCCTCCCGCGAACAATCGATCGTCGTCAACGACCTGCTGTGACTTTGTGGTCCCGGGATCCATGCTCGGCACAGGGCCCTGCCAGCAGGGCATAGAGATCGGTCCGGACTCCTTTGATGCCGCCCGCAAGAATGGTGGCTGACGCGTACGATCTTGGGCCCGTTCGCCCAAGGCGGATTAGCTACAGCAGATGCGCGAGGGGGCGGCGAAGGTGGTACGCAAGGCGACTGCACAAGATGTGGCCGATCTTGCCGGCGTGTCACGGAGTGCGGTCTCGCTGGTCCTGAACGGTCGCGGCCAGGGAAACATTGCACCTGACAAGCAACAGGCGATCATCGCCGCAGCTCGCCAACTCAACTACACCCCCAACGCAGTCGCGCTCAGCCTGCGCAACCGGCGCAGCCGTATCATCGGCGTGCTGACGTGGCCGGGCTCCAGTGGCTTCGCGGAGCGCATGCTACACGCGGCACTGCAGGCCGCGACCAGAGCCGGCTACTTGTTGATCTTCATGGACACAGCCAATGATCGTGATCACCAAGGCCAGGCGCTGGCCACGCTCCATGATCATCAGGTGGATGGGCTTCTGGTGATCGCCCCTGATCTCATTGAATACCGCCCTGTGGAAGTGATGTCGTCGATTCAAACGATCTTGGTGAACTGCCTCGACCCGAGCGCCAGTCTGACCACCGTCGCTCCGGACGAGTACGGCGCAGGATCTGCGGCCGCGCG
>JAJTCL010000330.1 GCA_021323255.1 Propionibacteriaceae bacterium
AACTTTCGCCGGTTCCTTGAGCTCGATCGAGGCAAAACGCCAGGAGTCGGTGACACCCTGGTCTCGCCGCAAGATCGCCGCTGTGCTCTGAAACTCGGTTGGGGAAAGCGGATCAAGCGGATGAGCGACCATGGGCGGCGAATCCTCTCTGTTCTTAGCTGCTCGCACATCGCGTTTTCAATCCGCCGCCGTCGTCATCGCTCGCAGAGAAAAGAACGCCTCTGCTCACTCCTCCTCCGTGCGGCGCGCGATTCCCGACGCTCACAAGTTGCCGGCGAGCTCACGATCGAGCGAAATGCTCACCGTTGAGCTGAGACAGGCAAGTTCTTTGGTTTTCATGATCGCATGGTTCTATGCCCCAGGAAACAGCCGAACAACCCCCAGCAACCGGCGAGCTAGAAGCCCAACCGGTTCAACTGCTTGGCATCGCGCTGCCACTCTTTGAGAACCTTCACTCGCAGATCGAGGTAGACCGGGGTTCCAAGCAGGGCTTCGATCTGGTGCCGCGCTGCGGCGCCGATGTCACGCAATCGGCTGCCACGATGGCCGATCACAATGCCCTTCTGTGAGTCCCGCTCCACGATCATTGAGGCGTAGACATCGAGCATCGGCTGGCTTGCCGGCCGCCCCTCACGAAGTCCCATCTCCTCCACCGTGACCGTGATCGAATGTGGGAGCTCATCGTGCACACCCTCCAAGGCGGCCTCGCGGATCAGCTCAGCGACCAGTGCCTCCTCCGGTTCATCGGTTATCTCACCGTCCGGATACAGCGGCGGCCCCTCGGGCAGCAGGTTCACGAGAGCGTCCGCCAGCACATCCAGCTGGAAGGGTTGCGTCGCCGACACCGGGATGATCGCAGCCCAGTTGATCTTGAGCGGACCCTCCAGCGCGCCGATGCTCGCCAGATGCTCAGCCATCCGCTCAGGTGAGGCCAGGTCGGACTTCGTCGCGATCGCCACCAGGCTTGGCGTCCTCGGCAGTGCAGCGAGCTCGCCGCCGAGGTACCGATCGCCGGGACCGATGCGTTGGTTGGCCGGGAGACAGACACCCACCACATCAACCTGGGACCAGGTGGCCCGGACCACATCATTGAGCCGCTCACCCAACAGGGTTCGTGGCTTGTGCAAACCGGGGGTGTCGATCAATACGAGCTGGGCATCCGGCCGGTGCACCACGCCGCGTACCGCGTGCCGCGTGGTCTGCGGCTTCGAGGAGGCGATGACAATCTTCTGGCCGACTAGGGCATTGGTCAGGGTGGACTTGCCGGCATTGGGCCGGCCGACAAAACATGCGAAACCGGAGCGGAAGCGCGTCATGCCTGATGCCGTCGTCATTGTCGCTTCCTTTGGACGTTTCGACGGCTGTGATGAGAAACGTACGCCTGCGTCGCGAGCGTGGCCATCAGGGCTCGATCATCGACTGGACCGTGCCGCGACTATCGGCCCACCAGACTGTCACACCGCTACCGGGAAGATCGCGGAGGATCTCGAGATCTTCCGTACTTGGCCGCTGCTCGCTCAGCAGCGCCGCGGCCTCGATGCCGTTCGCGCCGGATGAAGCCGCCATCGCCACGGCAACCGCAATGGCAGACAGCCGCAGATGCTCCAGGTGTACGCTCGCAGCCGCGTACGCTCGCCCATCGGTGTCCCGGACAGCAGCACCCTGATGCGCCCCAGTACGCGCCCGTGCTGCACGGGCCAATGTGATGAGCTTCAGGTCCTCGGGATCCTCAGGAATGAGGGACTTCTCGACAGCAGCACCACTCACGATGCGTGCGCCTGCTCGGAGACTATTTGGGTCGCCGCCTGCGCTCGAGCGTCGGCCTCCGATTCCGCCGAGGAGATCTTGGTGACGATCACAGTCCCGATCTTGTTCCGGCGCCCCGCGGACCGTTCGGCCACCAGCTCCAGACCGTCGTACTTGACGACGGAGCCAGCGATGGGCACCTTGTTCAGCTGCTTGGCCATGAGTCCGCCGACCGTTTCCACGTCCTCGTCAGTGAGCTCCAGCCCGAAGAGATCACCGAGCTCGTCGACCGGCAGCCGTGACGACACGCGGTAGCGCTCCTCGCCCAGTTGGGTGATGTCGGTGTTCTCCTCGTCGTACTCGTCGGTGATCTCGCCGACGATCTCCTCGAGGATGTCCTCGATGGTGACCATCCCGGCTGTGCCGCCGAACTCGTCGACCACGATCACCAGATGCACCCGCTTCGCCTGCATCTCCTGCAGCAACTCGTCCACCGGTTTGGAGTCCGGGCAGAAGACCGGCTTGCGCATCATGGAACCGACTCGTTCTGTGGACTGCGCGTCCGGCTTGTCGTAGATCCGCCTGATCACGTCCTTGAGATACAGCACGCCCGCGACGTCGTCGATCCCGTCGCGGATCACCGGGATCCGGCTGAAGCCGGATCGGAGCGCCAGTGAGACAGCCTGCCGCAGGGTCTTGTACTCCTCGATGAAGACCATGTCGGTACGCGGCACCATCACCTCGCGGGCAATTGTGTCGCCCAGGTCGAAGACCGAGTGAATCATCCTGCGCTCGCCAGACTCGATAACTTCGCTGGCCTCGGCCAGATCGACCAGCTCACGAAGCTCTGCCTCGGTAGCAAACGGCCCCTCGCTGAAACCCTTGCCAGGGGTGAGTGCGTTCCCGATCAAGATCAGCAGTCTGGGAAACGGACCGAGCACCGTGGTTATGGCCACGATCGGTCCTGCGGCCGCGCAGGCCACCCGGTCAGCATGCTGACGACCCAGTGTTCGGGGTGCCACCCCCCACGCGATATAGGAAACGATGATCATGATCCCCGCCGTGACCGCTCCCGCCTGCCAGGTCTTCGGAATCAGCGAAAAGATCACATTAGCGACCAGGATGATCGCCGAGATCTCAATCATGCTTCGCAGAAAGAGGGCCGTGTTCAGGTACTGCGGTGGGTCGTCGACGATCTTACGGACGCGACGTGCCCCCGGCCTGCCCTCCTCGAGCAGTCGGTTGGCACGCGCCTTGGAGAACGACGAGAGAGCCGCTTCAGCTGCCGCGGTCAGGCCCGCGAAGATCATCAACACAAAGGCGATGCCGAGCTGGAGCCAATACGCCTGGGTCATGAAGAACCCCTGGGGCGTTCCGGCCGCCACGTCGAGATGATCTTGTCCGTGAGACCGAACATCTCGGCCCGCTCCGCCGGCTCCGCGTGGTCGTACCCCAGCAGGTGAAGCAACCCGTGTACCAGCAGATACTCTGCCTCCTCGGTGGTGGACCGTCCATGCTCGCGTGCCTGCCGGTCTGCCACCGCAGGGCACAGCACGATGTCGCCGAGCAGACCTACTGGCGGCTCCTCGCCGTCGGTTGGTGGGCGCAGCTCATCCATCGGAAAGCTCAACACGTCGGTGGGCCCTGGCTCGCCGAGATACTTCTCGTGGTACGCGCTCATCGTGCCTTCGTCCACCAGCAAGATCGAGAGCTCGGCCAGGGGATGGATCCTGAGCTGGTCGAGGGCAAACGTCGCAAGCCTGATCAAAGCTGCATTGTCAACCTCGACGCCGGACTCGTTGCTGATGTCGATGCTCATATCCGAGCTCCCCCTCGGGCCCGGATCACTACGGCCATCGCCTAGCGACCCGGGCGTAGCGGCGGTGCGG
>JAJTCL010000331.1 GCA_021323255.1 Propionibacteriaceae bacterium
GACGCCAGGGCGCAGCGCTTCGTGGGGAATTTCCCGCAGGCATTCAGCCATGTCCCTCTGATCGACACTGCACGTGCCCTCTCGGTCGACGAGGGTCCGAAATACCCGCGGCAGCGGGAGAAGGCGGCTACCCCGGTTCCGGGTCGTGAGGAAGAAGAGGCCCCGGTCGCGTAAACCAACTCAGCGACATCAGCCCCGCGAGGATCTAAGACTTCAGCGCTTCTGCCTGCGCAGCCGCCACGGCGAGCAGGTCCACCAGGTCGTTCATCGGGTCGCCGGAGTGCCCCTTGACCCAGCGGAAGTCGATGTCCCCCCGGGACCGAACCTCGGCCACCAATGGCTCCCAGAGGTCCCGGTTGACCACCTGCTTCTTGGCGCTGGTCAACCAGCCGCGGGCCAGCCAGCCCTGCCACCACCGGTCACGGAAGCAGTTGACCACGTATGTGGAGTCGCTCAGCACCAGCAACGGGCCGTCCAAGGCGCGTACGGCCTCGAGCACCGCCTGGATCTCCATCCGCTGGTTCGTAGTGTGGGGCGACCCGCCCGAATCCTGCCGGCCGTCCTGGGTCGCCCAGGCCCACCCGCCAGGTCCGGGGTTGCCGGAGCAGGCACCGTCGGTCCAGACCGAGAGAGCGGCGACGGGTTCCGGGATCGGTGGTTGAGACTGGCTGGTGGGGTCGAACAGCCCGGGCGGGCAGTTGACGTGCGCCCAGCGGCGGGATGCCGCGGCCCCGGTGTCGGTGATCTCCTCCCCAGGGGAGATCCGCCCGCCGCACACTCCGCAAGTTGTGGCGTATCGCGCAGTCAGGGGCATGCGGCCAGGGTAGCGATGTCACGGGCTTGCCGCGGCCTTGGAAATCGCCATCGTCAGGTGCTCGTAAGGATGACGAGTTGCTGGGTTGCGCGGGTCATTGCGACATAGCGGTGGACCGTTCATTCGATGCCTGTTCTGACGAGGCCTGTTCCAAACGTGTCTGGGTCGATGAGGACGACGAGCTGGCTCGCCACCCACGCCGATCGACCAGGCCCAACAACTCGTGGCGAGCCGGGACCACACGCCGGCGCTCGCCGACGCGGACCGGGAGCTGCTCGGGACCGGGAGCTGCTCGGCGACACGTTAGGAGCCTGAGACGAGGGATCGGCGAGTGTGCTGGTGTCGAGCAGCTGCTGCACGGCGAGCCGCACCTGGGCAACGTGCTCACCACGAAGAACGGACTGCTGTTCATCGATCTCGAGACGTGTTGTCGCGGACCTGTCGAAGTCGACCTCGCCCATGCGCCCCTAGAACCGTGTTTCTCCGGTCAGGCGCGGTGGCCAGCGGCGTAGCGTTGCATGTGGCCGCGAAGATGGCTTGAGGGGGCATATGCGCACGCCTGTGTCACGTGTCAGGTTCTACATTCTCTGCACGCTGATGTCTCCGGTGATCCTGGTCGGCTACCTCGTGTGGGTGGGCAAGTTGTTTGCCGCAGGACGCTCGGGCGTGTCCGCGACGGCGCAGGGCCCGCTGTCTGCGCGGTTCTCCGAGCACAACTTCGGGACACGGCAAGACGAGGCAGCGGATCGGCTGATGCGGGCCCTGCCCGGTGTTCCGCGCCTGGGGCTGCGGCTGACGACTGGTCCGGTGCTGCTGGCGCACCGGGTCACCGGGTACGTGCCGCGTGCTTTCCGATACCCCTTCGAGGGCGATGTGGCCCCGCAGTACGAGGCCTCGGCGCGCATCGGGTTTTTCGACGCGGCGGTGGATCGGTACCTACCCGACGTCGCGCAGTTTGTCATCCTCGGTGCGGGCTTCGACACCCGCGCCTACCGGCTGCCGAGCGATACCCGGGTGCGGGTGTTCGAGGTTGATTCTCCACAAACGCAGATGGTCAAGCGCGAGACGCTGCAGAAGGTTGGCATAGATTCCAGTGCGGTGACATTCGTTGCGGCAGACTTCGAGCAGGACGACTGGTTGGCCTGCCTGTCCGCGGCGGGATTTGCACCTGATGAGCGAACGCTGTTCCTATGGGAAGGCGTGACCATGTACCTCAACCGGGAGGCCGTCGAAGATTCCCTGCGGAAGATCGCTTCGACGGCGCAGGGGAGCGTGGTGGCGTTTGACTACTTCACCACCGAAGCCCTTGAGTCACGGGCCCTTTATTGGCGTTACGGGAGGGCCGCCACAAAGTCCACAGGAGAAAAGCTGAAGTTTGGAGTCGACAGCACTCCGCCCTCACGCGAACGGCTGGCCGAACTGCTCCGATCCTGTGGGCTGTCACTTGCCGATCAACGTACCCTCGGCGACGACACGCCGACTCGGCGTGCCTGGGGCGGCTTCGCGACCGCGACAGCGGAAAAGTCGTCAGCCGACCTCTGAGCTACTTCATTGTTGATGACCGATTGGCTGACGAACTCGCCTCGCATCAGATTGCGGAAATCGTCGGTACTGCGAGACGCAACAGATGATCGCAGCGCTGGACCAGGTATTAGCTGGGTATGGATCGCCTCACAGCTTGGCGTGGCAAAGAAGGCGGCGCACTGGCGCTACGCCGAGATCTCACCCCAGCCTGGGAGAGCCGCTATCAACACACTGACGAGCCTTGCCGGCTCGAACTCAGCCACGATCTGTCCCGTTGGGGATTGAACGATCCGCAGATCCTGATGCTCGAACTGGCCCACGGCATGCTGATCGATACTGAGACCTACATCGGCTGCCAGTACCGCTACTGACGCGTCGCCCAGGTGCCCGTAGACGGTCGGCTGGGGGACGACGACCGCACATCAGCGTTGCTGATCCTCGCCAGCAGTGTGGACCCAAACCTTGCAAGCACCTGTGACTGCGTGGTGCTCTCGAGCAACATCCGCAGCCTAATGATCAGGCCCAGCGAACGCGGTCGGGAGGCGGGAGGATTGGTGTCGTCTGATGCGGTTGGTCCCTAGGCTGGCGGCATGCAGACAGAGATCAGTTCGGGCCCCGCATTCGCCTTCGGTGAGATCAAGCTGGCCCCCGGCAGCAGTGTTCGCGTCGAGGCCGGCGCGATGGCGATGACTCGTGGCGACGTGGCGATGACCACGTCCACGCGAGGAGGTTTCCTCAAAGGGTTGCGGCGCTCACTGGGCGGTGAAAGCTTCTTCGTCAACGACTTCACCTCACAGGCGGGCGGCCTAGTGGCGGTGGCTTCGCCGCTACCCGGTGATATGACGCATATCCCTCTCACGGGCGGGACGCTCCTGGTGCAGTCCGGGTCCTGGGTGGCGTCCGATCCCACGGTCGATGTCGACTCGGCCTGGGGCGGCAGCAAGTCGTTCTTCAGCGGCGAGGGCCTCTTGCTGCTGCGCTGCAGCGGGCAGGGCGACCTTCTGATCGCCAGCTACGGCGCGATCCGCGACTACACCCTAAATGAGGGCGAGACGATGACGCTCGACACCGGCCACGTGGTGGCCTTCGACGACACAATCCACTACGCCGTCCGTAAATCGGGGGGCTGGAAGTCGACGCTGCTGGGTGGGGAAGGGCTGGTGACGGACTTCACCGGACCCGGGCGGCTGTGGCTGCAGACGCGGAACAGCAGCGAACTGGTGAGCTGGCTGGCCGTACGGATGCCTTCCCAGCGCGACTCCTCGTCCTAGATCGCCTTGGGCGGCTGACCGCTCGGACTCGTCCACTGGTCAGGGCGAGCCGCATCAAGATGGCAGACCTGGCCCTGCGACCGTCGCAAAGCAAATCTGCGCCGCCGCCGGTGATTAGACCGAACTGGGCCGGTTGCCAGCCCCCATCTGACCGAGTGTCCGCAAGCCGGTGGTCGTCAATCGGTCCGGGTGCGGAGGCTCCGCGCCAGGGTGGGGATCATCACCGTCGCCGCGACGAGGTGTAACCCGAGGAGGGCGGCGGTGGTGGCGGTGTTTGCCCCGGAGAGGAGG
>JAJTCL010000332.1 GCA_021323255.1 Propionibacteriaceae bacterium
GGATGGATGTGCCGTCGCTGTCGTGTCAGCGGGTGCTCGAGGAGCGTACGCAGTGAGCGCCGGCGCCGATCGCCTCGCTGCGGCTGGCGTCGCCCTCTCATCCCTTCGGTCTACGTGGAGCTCGACGGCGGAGTGGGTACCAGCCGCAGCCCCGAGGCGCGTCGTCAGCACCACCGGAGCGGGCGATGCTGCTACCGCGGGACTCCTCTACGGCCTTGCACATGGGACTGGCATCCGACGGGCAACTCGGCTCGCTGCCCATTTCGCCGCGGCCAACATCGAGGGCCGGCGACCCTCACCGGAGGAGGCGGGCCGCTGGGCCGCCGAGCTGACCGCAGCAGGCTTGGACTGATTCGATCCGACGTCCGCCATGAGTGAGAGGGTGGAGCGGTGATCGATTTCAACCACAGACCTGTGCTGGTGACGGGTGCCACAGGCGGCATCGGCGGTGAGATCGTTCGCCAGCTCACGACTGCCGGAGCCGATGTCATCGCGAGCGGACAGACAGAGGAGGCCTTGACGGCCTTCAGAGATGAAACAGGCGTGCGAATGCTGGCCTTCGACGTGACATCCGAGGAGAGCGTCCGCGACGCTCTGGAACGCCTCGATCTCTACGGGGTCGTCAACTGCGCCGGCTTCGGCGGCGAGATCGCCACTCCCATGGACACTGACATCGAGATCTTCGACAAGGTCATTGCCATCAATACCCGAGGCGCCCTCCTCGTCACCAAGTACGCCGCCCGGTCGATGATTCGTCTTGATTGGGGCGGCTCGATCGTCAATGTCTCAAGTCAAGCAAGCCTCGTCGCACTACCGGGACATATTTCGTACGGGGCCTCCAAAGCGGCCCTGGACAGCATCACCCGCGTGTCCGCCTTGGAATTGGGCAAGTACAACATCCGTGTGAACGCGGTCAATCCCACCGTGGTCATGACGCCAATGTCGGCCTGGTATTGGGGCCGGGAGGATATTGGAGGGCCATTTCTCGAGCAGATGCCGCTGGGGCGTTGGGCAACTGAGGCCGAGATCGCCGCTCCGATCGTATTCCTGCTCAGCGATGCCGCCTCGATGATCACTGGCGTATCGCTGCCCATAGATGGTGGCTACTCCAGCCGCTGATTCGATCCGTACAGTGATCAACGGGACGAGCTCGCTAAACCTGATTCCTCAGCGTGAATGATCATGCAGGCACAGTAGTATCCGGAAAGATCCCATCTGATGCGAGAACGCCCGCGGCCCGGCCGGCGTAAATGGCGGCCCCTCGGGCTCCGGCTTCCTGGACGGCCGAGCGTCGAAGGGTGCCGAGCCTGCGACGCTTGGCAGCCATCAGGGCGGCGCTGCGCGACCATCCACCCGTAACGGTGATCTTTTGGTGCTCCCCCACAATGTCGGTCATTGAGTTGTGCAGCTTGGTGACTTCGTCGGTGGCGGCCTCGACTACAGCCCGCCATAGTTCTCCCGGCGTGACACCATCGCCGATGTTCCGCAGGTGAACCGCGTCAGTGCCAATACCGTCGATGTGCACCCGACCTCGAGGCGAGTGCAGGGCCGCCGCATCAAGTGCGGTGAAACTGCCCTCGTCTACGCCGAGCGCGTTGAGTACGCGTTGCATGGCAAGTCCTGCCTCTGTGCCCGCGACGAGGGACCAGCGCCCAGACTGGATGCTCCAGTCAGTCGTCACTCCGGCTTGGGCAAGATCACGGACTTGTTCGTCCTTCAGGTATGCGGGAATGGTTCGGACGATGGCCTCGGCCGTGCCACATGAGTCGACCTCGTCGCCTTCGCCGGTGGCGCCCACGCCGACAGCGGCGGCTTGGTGGTCGTGGCCGACAACTGTCAGCACAGCACCTCGCAGACGCGGGTGGGTATCAGAACGGGTGACGTGGCCGACTGGCACGCCAGCCTCCACTAGCGGCGGCATGAGATCCGGTGTTGTTCCGGACCAGGCCAGACCCTCCGGCCACCAGTTCCGGCGGGACAGGTCGAACCAGCCGGTACGGCACGCAAGCGCAAGCTCAGTTACCTCGTCGCCGCCCAAGCCGCGTACCACCCATTCCGCGATGTTGAACCTGCGAACGGCATTCGCCATTGCAGGCACATGGTTCAGCAGCCAACGATGTTTGGTGATGGCCCACTGTCCGCGAAGTGGCTTGCCGGTTGTCGCCGCGAACGTGTCTGCAGCGATGTCGCGGCGCAGGCTCTCCACCTCGTCACGGTCGCGGCTGTCATGCCAGGCGATGACCGGCGCGACGGCAGTCCCGTCCCTGTCGACAACGACGCCAGATTCACCCATGCTGGTGATGCCAACGGCCGTGGCGCGGGCAGTCCCGGGCGTGGCCTCCAGCGCCGAGCCGAGTGCTTCGATCGCAGCATTGAGCAGCTCCTCGGCGGCGAGTTCCACGCCGAAGGACGTAGTAACCCACGGCGTACGGGCCCGCCCCTCGCTGACAACCTCACCTTGATCGGTGAAGACGACCGCCTTTGCCGAGGAAGTCCCCACATCAAGCCCAACGAGAAGTGTCACGTTCAGAACTTACGGGTGCGGAGGCAAAACGTGATCATCCGCGGGCGGGTGAGGGTCGGAGTGAACGATTGCCATCGATGGCAACATTCTCGGTATGGGGACCACAGACGCCGGACCGCCAGCACTCCTGATCGCGGGACCGCCAGCTGCTGGCAAAAGCATGGTGGGGGCATCACTTGCCGGGACACTTGGGGCGGTCCTGATCGACCTGGACGTCGCGACCGAGCCATTGCTCAGCGTCATCGAGTCCCTTGTCACGGTCGATGACATTGACGATCCACGGTTGGCGACACTTACACGCTCACCCCGGTACGAGACCATCACCCGCCTAGCTGAAGACAACCTTCGTATCGGAAACACCGTGCTGCTGGTAGCTCCGTTCACCGAGGAACGGAAGAATCTCCACGCGTGGGAAGAACTCGTGGATCGACTTCATCGAGCAGCCGATGGAGCTGTGACAATGATTTGGCTCTATCTCGGCCGTGAGGAACTGATGCAGCGGATGCGTAGTCGCGGGGCGGAGCGGGACGGGAACAAGCTCGGCAAGGAGGGAGGATTCATCGATCAGCTCGAACTGGGACCGCCAGTCGGCCCGCATATTCCCATCCACGCTGTCGGTGCAGTCGAACACATCGTGGCTTCGATCGTCAGGCAGCTACGAGCTGACTCCGTCCTACCATCGACGGATTCGGGTGCTAGGAGCATTGCATGACCACAGAGACGAAGAATCGAAAGACGCTGGCTGACATCGCATCAGACGACGGCGTGTTTGCCATCATCGCAATGGATCAACGAAACACCCTCAGACGCATGTTCCAAGCAGTTGACATCGAGGCTAGTGAGGAGGACTTGCGTACCGCGAAGGCCGACGTGGCCCGCGCCCTCACCCCCGCGGCAAGTGGCATGCTGCTCGACCCGACCTTCGGCGTTCCCGCCGTAACCGAAGCGCGGGCCCTCGCCCCCGGCTGCGGTTTGCTGGTGGCTGCCGAACCGTCCAGCCGAGGCAGCTACAACGGCGAACCCCGCACCCACCGGGACCCGGAACTCAACGCCCACTGGGTTGCCGCACAGGGCGGGGACGCCCTGAAATTCCTCGTGCAACT
>JAJTCL010000033.1 GCA_021323255.1 Propionibacteriaceae bacterium
TCTGAGTAGGTGCGTCAGGCCGCAGCTCAGTCGTCCTTCTCGCGCTCGGCGAGAAACCTCTCGAACTCGGCGGCGATCTCCTCCGCACTCGGCACGCGATCCGGTTGTTCGGCTTGCAGGGCGTCGTACTGCTGCTCGAGCGTCGCCACCAGCTCCTGGACCTCTGTCGAGGTTGCCATCTCCTCAGCGATGTCGGCCAGGTTGCTGGCTGACGCCTTCTCCAAGGGCTCGATCGGTACGGCCAGGCCAGTCGCTTGGTTCAGGGAGCGGGTCAAGGTGAGAGTGGCCTCCGGAAACGAGGCCTGAGCCAGATAATGCGGGACATGCGCGGCGAAGCCCATAGCCTTGCGATCAAGTTGTCCCAGGCGGAACTCAAGCAAGCCCGTGAAGCTGGCGGGCACCTCGACGCGGTCGATCCAGCTCCGATAGCCCTTGACCAGCGAGGCGTCCGTGGCGTGCGCAGTCAGCGTAATGGGACGGGTGTGAGGCACCGCCATCGGAATGCCATGAACACCGACAGTCATCCGTACGCCGAGCTGCTCGATCAGCCCTACGACAGCGGCGGCAAGCCGCTCCCACTGCACGTCGGGCTCAGGTCCGCTGAACAGCAGGAATACCTCGCCATGGCCGTCCTTGACCCGGTAGATGCGTAGATGCAGGTCCGCGTAGGACTTCCACTGATTGGTGTCGAAGATCATCGCCGGTCGGCGGCTGCGATAGTCGTGCAGCTGATCATGATCGAATTCGGCGAGCACTTCATGCTCGAGGTTCTCCAACAGGTTCGCGGAGAACAGCCGGCCAGCCTGCCCGGCGTCCACGAATCCGTCCAGCTGATGGATCAGCACGGGGCGATGGTCCTTGAGCTTGGCTACCACCGCCTCATCCAAGGTGTAGAGCTGCCGCGGATCCATCACGAGGACCAATCTACCTGCGAGTGCCGGTACGGCCTGGCACGCAGCTTGCAGCAGTGCCAGCGACGAGGAGGATCGTTCAGCGGGGCCCGTCGTGCTCACTGAAGGTCGTGCGGCCGTCGAGTTTTGCAGCCAGCGCATCATCGATGCCGTCGGCCACCTCAGAGAGAATGCGGACGGCCTGGTGCAGATGGGCCGGCACGAACGGCCGGGACAATACCGAAATGGTCACGAAAACCCGATCTCGGATGAGCTGGAACTTGACCCACCTAGCCTCAACGTTCAGATCGTTCAACACTTCGGCGGCGCGCGAGCGCCCAGCGACGTCGTGCACGACTGCGGCGAAGATCACAACCTCCTGACCATCCTGAGAGGTCCGGAGGAAGAGCATCGTCGATCCGACTCTGATCGTGACATCTCCCTCGGCGTCGCGGATTGGCCGATGGCCGTACATCTCGGCGAGCTCTGCGTCGACCAAATCGTTGAGATGTTGCTGGTCGCGGGGCATGGTCGTCAGGAGGTCGGCCCGCTCTACCTCCACAACCCTGATCGAAGGGCCACGCTCGATGGGCGGCGGAGTCGGCTGGAGCACCTCAGCTAGCTGGTCAGGGGCGAGGAAGATCGGGTGCTGGACGCCGTAGACATCGCGCAGCGCAAAAACTGTGAGCTCGCTAAGCCGATCCGATTCGACCTGAGGCAGCTCGATCCAGAAATTGGCCGTTGGCTGGGTCACCTCCGCCGCTGAGGAGACCTCACCGCCGGCGGTGGGCGGTTGCCAACCTAGCCGTTCCATCCTTGTGAGCTGCTTGGCGGAGAGCTGAAAATCATCTCCGAGCAGCGCGTTGCTGGCAGCCTCACATCTGATCACATCCCGGCGTGGGCTGCTGAGTCTCACAAACGGCGCCGGACCATCGCCCTCGGACTCGGTTCCGATGGTGAGGTCGGCAGTGTCATCGATCATGGAGATGACCTCACTCAACCGGCTCTGGAACTCAGCCCAGGCTTGAGTGGTACTTCGGTCGAGGTCGAAGTCGTCGATGTCGGCCATATGTGCCCCTCCCAGCCAAGACGACGACACTAACGCCGCAGGCGTTCAACTTCCCAACGCTGCGACCACGCGGGAAGGCGACGGCCTGCCCAACTCAGCGGCGAGCCAACGGCTGGTCTCGACCAGAGCCGGCAAGTCCACGCCCGTCTCGATGCCAAGACCATCGAGCATCCAGACAAGATCCTCGGTCGCCAAATTGCCAGTCGCTGATCTCGCGTACGGGCAGCCGCCGAGTCCGCCGGCTGATGAGTCGAACTCAGTGATTCCAGCCTCCAGTCCGACCAGAACGTTTGCCAAAGCCTGTCCGTAGGTGTCGTGGAGGTGCAATGCAATCTGGTTACGCGGGACTCCTGCAGCTTCCGTCCGCTCCAGCACAGTGACCACCTGACCTGGCGTGGCAACGCCGATCGTGTCACCGAGACTGATGGTCGAGCAACCGAGCTCAACCAGGCGGGCCGCTATGTCCGCCGGCCGTCCAGGATCAACTTGTCCTTCCCAAGGGTCACCGAAGCACATCGACACATAGCCCCTCACCGGAATCCGGCGGGCTCTGGCCGCCTTGACGACCGGGGTAGCCATCTGGATTGCACCGTCCAGCGTGGTTCCCAAGTTCTGCTCTGCGAAGCTCTCGGTGGCAGATACGAAAATCGCGAGCTCCTCTGCTTCAGCGGCCATAGCTCGCTCGAAGCCACGCTCATTGGGGACCAATACTGGATAGCGCACGCCGGGGCGCCGCCGGAGCGCGGCCATCAGCTCGTCGGCATCAGCCAGTTGCGGAACCCAGCGTGGCGAAACGAAGCTGGTTGCCTCAATGACGGCTAGGCCAGCTTCGGCGAGTCGGTCGATCAACTCCAGTTTGACCGGCAGTGGCACCACAGCCTTCTCGGCCTGCAATCCGTCGCGAGGCCCAACCTCATAGATGCTGACCCGAGGAGGCAGGCCGGGTCGTGGGTGAACCGCCGGCAGCACCTCCATACCGGCGACAATACGCGGCAGCAAAGGTGTGAGCTGGCGTGCCATCTGCCTATCGTTGGGTGAGGCGGTCAGCCGGTATCTGGGTGGACCGCGACTGAAACGGAGATGAGCAGTGATGGACCCGGCGATGCTTCCGGCGGGCACACCGCGTCCAGCGATGCCTCCGGTGGCACCGGCTGCACTATTGCGCCGTCCCCGGTCCGCGTTGACCTGGGTGACAGTGATCGTGCTCGGCTTGGGCGGTTTACTGATCGCGATCTTGATCTTCCTGCTCGGCGGGCCGGCGGGCGCGCTGATCGCCACGCTGCTGGCGGCGGTCTCCTTCCCGGTGATGATCTTCATCTGTTTCTGGCTTGATCGTTATGAGCCAGAACCTGCCCGCTACCGCCTCGCTGCACTCGGCTGGGGGGCCGTCGCCGCTGTCGGTTTCAGCTTCGTTGGGGAGCAGTTCCTGTTCGGGCTGTCGGGAACCAATGAATTCGTCAACGTGGCAGTCGGGGCGCCAGTGGTCGAGGAGCTTGGCAAAGGCCTGTTTCTTGTTGCAGTTGTCATCTTTCGCCGTGCCGAGTTGCATGGCCCGCTCGATGGCATCGTCTACGGCGCATTGGTCGGAATCGGTTTCGCCTTCGTCGAGGACATCGTCTACTACCTGCAGTCCCTGCAGTCAGGGGAGCTCGGTATCACCTTCTTCCTCCGCGGCATCATGGGCCCCTTCGCGCACCCGCTGTTCACGGCCGCAACAGGGCTGGGTATTGGGCTCGCTGTGGCGACGCGTCGCCCGGGCGTACGCGTTCTGGCGCCGCTCCTAGGTTTTCTGGCGGCTGTCGTCATGCACGCGATCTGGAATGGCAGTACCTTCTGGGGCGGAAACGGCTTCCTGGTCGCATATAGCGCCATCTTCCTGCCGCTGTTGATCGTGATATTGGCCGTCGCAGTGTGGGCACGCTCCCGCGAGGGCAAGCTGCTGACGACGGCACTCCAGCAGGTCGCGCAGATGGGCTGGATCCGGCCCGACGAGATCCGCTGGATAGCCCGACTCTCCGACCGCATGTCGGCACGCGCCTACGCCAAGCGCATCGGCGGCAAGCCCGCCGCCGATGCCGTCCGCGCGTACCAGCAAACCATGACAGAGGTAGCCTTCCTCCACCATCGAGCGGTTGAGGGAACCGCTCCGGCTGATCTCAACCGACGCATGAACGGGCTGCTTCATAGGGCCGCCTGGCTGCGGCCTTACGTCGTCCTGCCTCCGCAATCACCTGCAGTGATGTGGTGATGTTCGGGCGCTGGCTCAGCCGGATCGGCGGCCTGCGCGGTGCGGGGCGGCGCACCAATGTGGCCCTGCTCCTGGTCCTTGGCTGTGCCGCGCTGACCGGAGGCCTGGCTTTCGCGGCGGGCACGCCAATTCCCGCCAAGCTTGCCACGGTGATCCACGGCCTTTTTGGACTCGCTGTCGTTTTGCTCATGCCCTGGAAGTCAGTGATCGTTCGTCGCGCTCCGGCCCTGCGCGCCGCCAGCGTCGCCTTGGTCGGGCTGATGGCACTATGCGTCATTTCAGGCTTCCTTGAGGTGTTCGGTGGATACGGCGCGATACGACGACTCAGCCCGATGCAGGTACACGTCGGGTCTGCCGCACTAGCCGCACCGCTGCTCGCGTGGCACTTACTACGTCACCGTAGGCAGCGCCTGCACCGCCGCGATTTGTCGCGCCGCACGCTGCTTCGGACCGGCGCCCTGGCTGTGGGTGCTGCCGCGAGCTACGGCGCACTCGAAGGCATCGGTCGGCTGGTCGGCTCGGCATCTGCCAGCAGAATCGCAACTGGGTCTCATCACCTCAGCCCGGAAGCAGTTCCGGCAACGATGTGGCTTTTCGATCGGGTCCCGATGGTTGCAACCGACTACCGCGTCTATGTCGCCGGAAAGGAGGTGACTGTTTCCGATCTCACGTCACGCTCTGTCACTGTTGCCGCCCGGCTTGACTGCACCAGCGGTTGGTACACCGACGCGGCGTGGACAGCAGTCAGCCTTGCCGACCTGCTCCCCGCCGAACACGTCGCCGCAGCTGCCAGCATCGAGGTCGTGAGCATGACTGGGTACCGCCGCCGTTTCCCCGCGGACGAGGCAGGTTCGTTGTGGCTGGCTACCGCCTATCAGGGGGTGCCCCTGCGGCCTGGGTACGGCGCGCCGGTGCGGCTAGTGGCGCCTCATCGGCGAGGATTCTGGTGGGTCAAGTGGGTTGCATCGGTGCAGCTCAGCGATCTACCAGCCTGGGGCCAGTCACCCTTTCCCCTGCAGTGAAGGCGGTTCCCCAAGGCTCAGCTCGTCGATTCGGTGAGCTCACGTGGCACGGCGATGACGTCGACCAGAGCGCCGTTGCGCCACACGGTGATCTCCACTCGGCGTCCAATGGCGTCTTCCACCATGCGACGTTGCAGCTCAGTGCTGGAACCAAGTGATGTGCCGCCGACGGCAACGACGATGTCACCGGATCTCAGCCCCGCACTGTCTGCCGGACTCCCGGTAATCACCTGAGCGACCCGCAGACCCTCCCGCCGCCCGAGTTTGGCGGCCAGCGGCGGCGGCAGCGGAGCCTGACTCCCCGCGATGCCCAGCCAGGCACGGCGTACCCGCCCGGAGGTCATCAAAGCGCTGATGATGCGCTCCGTTGTCTGGTTTATCGGCACTGCAAGACCTACACCGATACCAGCCACCGCGGTGTTGACCCCGACCATCCGGCCGCGGCTGTCGGCCAGTACTCCACCGCTGTTGCCTGGATTCAGGGCGGCGTCGGTTTGAATCACCTCGTCCACGACGCGGCCCTGCCTGGTCGGCAGCGACCGGCCTAAAGCCGAAATGATGCCGGCTGTGACGCTTCCGGCCAAGCCGAGCGGATTGCCTACCGCGACGACAAGCTGGCCGACCTGCAGCTGACTGGCATCGCCGAGCGTCACGGGGTCCGGAACCTCCCCGCGGGCGCGGAGCACAGCCAGATCGGAGAATGCGTCTTTGCCGACCACATCGGCAGTTGTCTCTGTGCCGTTCGCGAAGGCAGCCATCACCGCACTGGATCCCTCGACGACATGGGCGCTGGTCAACATGAAGCCATCAGTGGTCAACACACTCGCGCTGCCAGCGCCTTCACCCAGCCGCGATCGGACTCTGAGGCTAGCCACGCTCGGCAAGACACGTTGAACCACTGTGGTCACCGCGGCGGAGTAGGCATCCATCGCCTCGCGGTCACGCTCATCCGCCATGTTGTGGTAACGCGTACAGGCCGGAAGTGTTCCCCAACGCCCCGCCCCGGACCGGCCTGCATGGCATGTATGCAGGCCGGGCCGGGCATGAGTAGTGCGTGCGTCTAACTGCAGCCGCTGGTGGATCCACAGCCTTCGCAGACATAGCAGCTACCGCTAGGACGCATCTTGGTGCCGCAGGTCAGACAGAGCGGCGCGTCCACGCTGGTGCCGGTGATCTCTTCGAAGAGCTCCGATGTCGTGTGAGCGGCCAGCGGAGCCGGCTTCGCTCCGGCCGATTCCATGTGGTCAGTACGCACTTCATCGCCCGGATCGTTCTTGAGCGACTCTGCCTCACTGAGTTCTTCCTCGACCGGCAGATAGGAACCCGTCTCGACCTGACGCGCCCGCTCGGTTGCGGTGTAGATACCGAGCTCGGCTCGCTCATCGAAGGACAGGTAGTCCAACGCCAGCCGCCGGAAGATGTAGTCCATGATCGACTGCGCCATCCGGATGTCTGGGTCGTCAGTCAGGCCGGCGGGTTCGAACTTCAGGTTGCTGAACTTCTGCACAAAGGTTTCCAGCGGCACCCCATACTGCAGACCGATGGACACGGCAATCGAGAAAGCATCCATCACGCCCGCGAGAGTCGAGCCCTGCTTGCCGAGCTTCAGGAACACCTCACCTAGGCCATCGTCCGGGTAGGAACCAGAGGTCATGTAGCCCTCGGCCCCGCCCACCGAGAACGATGTCGTACGACTCGGCCGCGACTTGGGCAGTCGCTTGCGGGTCGGCCGGTAGACCACCTTCTCCACAACTTCAGTTTCGACACCGGTCGACTTCTTGTCACCAGTCTTTCCAGCCTTGCCGTCGCTCAGCGGCTGACCAACCTTGCAGTTGTCGCGATAGACCGCCAATGCCTTGAGACCGAGCTTCCAGCCCTGCATATAGACCTCGGCGATCTCCTCCACAGTGGCAGTCTCCGGCAGATTCACCGTCTTGGAGATGGCCCCAGACAGGAAAGGCTGCGTCGCGGCCATCATCCGGACGTGGCCCATCGGCTTGATGGCCCGCTGGCCCATTGCCGTGTCGAAGACCTCGTAGTGCTCGGACCGCAGGCCCGGAGCGTCGACGACATGGCCATGCTCAGCTATGTACTCCACGATCGCCTCAGAGGTTTCCTCGGCGTAGCCGAGTTTCTTCAGAGCGCGCGGAATGGTCTGGTTGACGATCTGCATCGACCCGCCGCCGACCAGCTTCTTGAACTTGACCAGCGAGAAGTCTGGCTCGATTCCCGTTGTGTCGCAGTCCATCATGAAGCCAATGGTTCCGGTGGGCGCGATCACTGAGGCTTGCGCATTGCGGTAGCCGTTCGCCTCACCGATCTTGATCACTCCATCCCATGCGGCCGTGGCCCGCTTGCGGATGTTGGCGTCCAAGCTGCCGACGGTCCGCAACGCGTCGTTGGCAGCCTGGTGCTTACGCATAACTCGCTTGTGGGCATCGGCGTTGCGTGCATAACCCTCATAGGATCCAACGATGCCGGCGAGCTCTGCCGAGCGGCGATAGGAGACTCCAGTCATCAGCGAGGTGATCGCGGCTGCACAGGCACGACCACCCTCGGAGTCGTAACCATGTCCAGTAGCCATCAAGAGTGCTCCGAGGTTGGCATAGCCGATGCCGAGCTGCCGGTAATCGCGGGTCGTGCGTCCGATCGCCTCGGTCGGGAAATCCGCGAAGCAGATCGAGATGTCCATCGCGGTGATGATCAATTCCACCGCCCGCTCGAATGCTTCCGCGTCGAAGCTGTCATCCTCACGCAGAAACTTGAGCAGGTTGAGGCTTGCCAGGTTGCATGAGCTGTTGTCCAGGCTCATGTACTCCGAGCAGGGATTCGATGCGGTGATCCGGCCGGTCTCTGGATTGGTGTGCCAGTCGTTGATGGTGTCGTCGTATTGAATGCCGGGGTCCGCGCATTCCCAGGCGGCCTTGGCCATCTTGTTGAAGAGCTCGCCAGCGTTCACTGTCTGGATGACTCGGCCATCGGTGCGCGCCCGCAATGCGAAATCACCGCCCTCTTCGACGGCTCGCATGAACTCATCGGTTACCCGCACCGAGTTATTGGCGTTCTGGTATTGGACTGACGTGATGTCGCGGCCGCCCAGATCCATGTCGAAGCCAGCGTCGCGGAGCGCGCGGATCTTGTTCTCTTCGCGCGCTTTGGTCTCGATGAATTCCTCGACGTCCGGGTGATCCACGTCGAGCACCACCATCTTGGCGGCGCGACGCGTCGCCCCACCGGACTTGATGGTTCCGGCACTTGCGTCTGCACCGCGCATGAAGGAGACAGGGCCGGACGCAGTGCCACCTGAGCTCAGCAACTCCTTCGAGGAGCGGATCCGCGAAAGGTTCAGGCCGGCACCCGAGCCGCCCTTGAAGATGAAGCCCTCCTCCCGGTACCAGTTCAAGATCGAGTCCATCGAGTCGTCTACCGACAAGATGAAACACGCCGATACCTGCTGCGGAGACGCTGTGCCGACGTTGAACCAGACAGGTGAATTGAACGAAAAGTACTGGTGGAGCAACATCCAGGTCAGTTCATGCTCGAAGACCTCGGCTGACTGGGCATCGACGAAATACCCGAAGTCCTCCCCCGCCTTGCGATAGGTCTTCACCACCCGGTCGATGAGTTGCCGGAGGCTTTGCTCACGGGCTGGTGTGCCGAGGGCGCCACGAAAGTACTTCGTGGTGACGATGGTCGAGGCATTGACACTCCAGAAGTCCGGGAATTCGACGCCCTTCTGCTCGAAGACAACTTCGCCGGTCTTCCAGTTGGTCTGCACCACGTCACGGCGTTCCCAGGTCACCTCGTCATACGGATGCTCCCCAGACGTGAAGACACGCTCGATGGTAAGCCCGGCGGGCTTCGGAGTTGAACTCGTGCTTTCCGATCGCCCATTCGCCGAACGGGTGGTTTCGGTCATTTCTGCCTTTCTGGTGTGCTACCGGCGCCATCACTGGCGCCGATGGGTTGGGGGATGCTCCGACATCTCAAAGTTGTTTCCCGCCAGCCTGACGCAGCTCGCAGCTAGCTCGGGTGGCCAGAACGCTTCTGCGGTCTCAGGGTGGTTCAGGTCGCTCCCGAGCTGGCGTCAGCCGGTGCGGCACAAAGGTGCTCATCTTGTTGTCGGCTGCCCGATCGGGGATGAGCGGCTCGATCCCGGTCGGTTCCTGCTCGATGCGAAGCAGCGCGATCTCCGCCTCGAAATCTTCCACCGACCGGAACTGGCGATACACGCTTGCGAAACGGAGGTACGCAACCTGGTCGAGCTCGCGCAGCGGTCCCAGGATCGCCACTCCGACCTCATCGGCCGGTATCTCGGGCTGACCGAGGGTCCGTAGCGAATCCTCGACCAGTTGTCCCAACCGGGCGAGCTGGTCTTCACTGACCGGCCGTCCCTTGCAGGCTTTGCGAACGCCGTTGATCACCTTGTCGCGGTTGAACGGCTCGACAACGCCACTGCGTTTCACCACGACCAGCTGCATCTGCTCAATGGTGGTGAACCGCCGCTCGCAGGATGGGCACTGTCGGCGTCTGCGGATGCTCCCTCCATCATCGGTCGTCCGTGAGTCGAGCACCTTGGAGTCGGAATTCCGGCAGTACGGGCAGTGCATTCTCCGGCTCCTCTCTGCTGTTCCGGACAGATCTGGGGATGCGCCTGTGGAATTGTCGGGCGATCTTGTGGACTGTCTGTAGACTTCTGTGAGTATCTAACCACAACTTGTGGATGAACCACATGGTTGTAACTACTAGATATGGATACCGTATGTCCAAGAACCATTCTTCGCAAGGGCGCTGACACTTTTCATTCTGGAGTCGCTGATTCATGGTTGGGCCGTTGCGGAAAGCGGTCACCAACACAGTTCTGGATCGATCCAGCGGTGTCGCTGTGACCACTTTCGCCTCACGTACAGGTTCAAGTGCCTCGACGGCGAATCAGAGGATGTTCCGCACGATCGTGTAGATCACTGCGACGAGGAGGCCAACCATCAACCACCGGGCGGGGCCGATCCGACGCAGGCGCTCGGCCAACCGACGTGGTGGGCGGACGGCAGGCCCCCCTACCGCCTCGACGCCCCACACAACGCCGAGCACGCCCACGACCAGCAGACCGATCAAGGCGAGTGGGTTGAATCCGAAGGCGGCCTGAATATCGCCGTGGAGCAGTGCGTCACCCATTCGGGTGCCCCCACACAGCGGGCAATCCCAACCGGTGATGGCGCGAAACGGGCACGGCAAGCCCACGCCGGTAGTCGCGTACAGGAGGCTGAGAGTCAGCCCGCCGGCAAAGAGCGCGCCGACGACTCCCGCTGCGCGCGTGGCCCGAAATGGTCGGACGTCAGTCGTGACCTCCACGTTCTCATTGTGCCCGCACCTGAGCGGTTCGCCGTCCGCTGCATCCTGGGGTCCGCGCAAACGCCAATCGCCTACACTCGCCACGTCGCAGCTGACCTCAAGGACACTCATGACCGACCAGTACCGCAGTCAATGGCCAGAGGTGACGTCGGCCCATCCGCAGCCGTCCTTCGTGCAGCCGCCCGCAAGCCCGGACTACTCACCTGGGCCGGGCTATTTCGCGGCGCTTCCGCGTAGCGACTACGCCACGTGGGGCCAGCGTATGCGAGCTAGGCTGATCGACCAGGGACCGACATATGTCGGCTTGATCATCTTCTACGCTGGCTATCTGATCTCGGTCATAGAGCTCTCCCGGTCCAACGGATCGACTCCGGACTTCGAGACCGCAGCCGTTGCGATGATCATTGGTTGCAGTGTGATACTCGCCAGCCTGGCATGGGTCGCTTACAACCGCTGGATGATCGCCGGCAAGACAGGACAATCACTGGGCAAGCGCGCGACCAAGATCAGGCTGATCGGCGAGGCGACCAATACACCGATCGGCGCAAAAAACGCGTTCATACGCGATCTTGTCCACATTCTCGACGCACTGACTCTCGTGGGCTACCTCTGGCCCTTCTGGGACGACAAGAAACAAACCTTTGCCGACAAGATCATGAGAACCATCGTGGTCGACGACACGCTCGACTCACTAAGTTCTTCATCTTGACCCGCAACCCGGGCCGTAGAGCCGTGGCGTAACGTCGTCGGAAATCGAGGAGAGGAACCCAGATGCCGCTGTTGCGGGGCCGCCGTGAGGAAGCGAAGCCAACCAGGTACCGGATGCAGGAGAAGCTCTTCGCTATCGGCGACGACTTCTGGATTGAGAACGATCGGGGCGAGCGCGCCTTCAAGGTGAACGGAAAGGCGTTGCGGGTACGCGACACGCTCGCGCTGGAGTCGCCCGACGGGGATGAGCTGTACTCGATGCAGGAGAAGAAGCTCCGGGTGAAAGACACGATGGACATTGAGCGCGATGGACGCCAGGTCGCCACGGTGAAGAAGGCGCTAGTGACTCCGCTCCGCGACCGCTTCGCAATCAGCGTCGACGGCGGCGACGACATGGAGGCGAAGGGCAATATCGTCGACCACGAGTACAAAATCGAACGGGGCGGAGAGGAGGTAGCCGTAGTCTCGCGTCGATGGTTCCGCGTCCGCGACACCTACGGGATCGAGATCAAGCCGGGCGAGGATGACGGCCTCTTACTGGCTACGGCCGTCTGCATCGACCAGATGAGCCACGACGTCGACTAAGGCTGCCGGGCCCTTGGTACTCAGTGTTGTGCCTGCCGCGACTCGTTGAGGCCGCTATCGCCGCTCGGGCCGGTGACGCGTACGGCGGTGAGGCCGATCACCGCAATTGCCGCGGTCAAGATCATGGCGGCGATCACCATGACGACCGCGATTCCGCGATCGGTGAGCCGCCAGGGAGAGGTTGCTCGATCGCTTGAGCGCCTCCCGCCAGCAGTGGCCGGCGCCGCGCTGATGATCGTGAACGGTCGCTCGTTCTTCTGAGCAGGTCGCAGCGGGCCAACGGAGCGATGGGAGTGCGGCACCGAAACCGTGATCGCGCTCATTCTCTGTCTCCTTCGGGTAAGGCATCGAACTGACGTTCGATAGAACGTACGTTTGATTTGTATCGCAACTTCACGACAGGCCCAAGAACATTCGTACAAATATTCGAGGTGTGTCGCGAAATAGCGAATCATCCGCCTCTGACAGTTCAAGTCGGGGAAAGCAAAACGGCCCCAAGATCGACAACACGCTCGAACAAATGTTTGAATCTTGAGACGTAGTTCTCTATCGTCAGCCTTATGGCACATAGCGACCCGAACTACCCGCAACCCAGTAGGCGGCGTGGCCGGCCGCGCGAAAGTGATGTGGCAGCTCAGCTGGGGGACAGCGCGTCTTTCACCTCATTCCCGGACGGGCCCACGGATGCCGACGGATTGACACTTCGGCAACGCCGCATTTTGGAAGTGATCAAGGAGACCGTGGACAGGCGAGGTTATCCACCCAGCATCCGAGAGATGGGTGACGCGGTAGGTCTCGCCTCGTCCTCGAGCGTCGCGCATCAGCTCAAGATGCTGGAGGCAAAAGGTTTGCTGCGTCGTGATCCCAACCGGCCGCGTGCTCTGGAAGTGCTGTTGCCCAGTGAGGGCCGCCCCGCAACGAAGGAGCTCGCTGCGTCTCGCCACGCAAGCGGTGGCGACGAGACCGGAATCGGCGACGCATTCCCGGAACCAGTCCATGTTCCTGTGCTCGGACGGATCGCCGCCGGCGGACCGATCCTTGCGGAGGAAAGCATCGAGGACGTCTTCGCCCTGCCGAGACAGTTGGTGGGTGAGGGCACCATGTTCCTGCTCGAGGTCCATGGGGACTCCATGATCGAGGCGGCGATCTGCGACGGCGACTGGGTGGTTGTTCGGCAGCAACCGACAGCGAACAACGGTGACATCGTCGCAGCCCTACTCGACAACGAGGCAACCGTCAAGACATTCAAGCGGTCGAGCAGCCAGGTGTGGCTGATGCCACATAACCCCGCCTACGACCCGATTGACGGGAATCTCGCCACCATCTTGGGCAAAGTCGTCGCTGTGCTGCGTCGACGGATTTAGAGCAGGCTAGGCTCGCTGGTTGCCATCTCCGTCGTAAACTTCGCGACAGCGCGAAGCTTGTTCGAGACGTCAAGAGCTGCCACTTTGTACGCCTCTGACAGCGTCGGATAGTTCAAGACTGTGTCGACGAGATAGTCGACCGTTCCACCGCAGCCCATGATCGCTTGGCCAATGTGTACCAGTTCGGTGGCATTACTGCCGAAGACGTGCACGCCTAGGATCTCCCGGGTGTCGGCATGCACGATCAGCTTCAACATGCCATAGGAGTCTCCGATGATTTGGCCACGCGCGAGCTCGCGATAGCGGGAAATGCCGACCTCGAAGGGAACCGACTCCCGAGTCAACTCTCCTTCAGTCTTACCGCAGAACGAGATCTCCGGAATCGTGTAGATACCGATCGGCTGCAGACTTCGGAGCTCGTTGGCTGGCTCATTGAAGGCATGCGCCGCGGCAAGCCGGCCCTGATCCATCGAGGTAGAGGCGAGTGCAGGAAAACCGATCACATCACCGACCGCGTAGATGTGCGGCACCTCGGTTTGATAGTTCGCGTTCACCACAAGCCGTCCCCGGCTGTCTGTCTTGAGTCCCGCAAGATCGAGGTTCAGGTCGGCCGTATTGCCTTGCCGTCCCGCCGAGTGCATGACTACTTCGGCCGCGATCTTCTTGCCCGATTCCAGCGTGGTGATCGTGCCGCGCCCCGAGCTCTCGACTGAGGAAACCTCCTCACCGAAGCGGAAAGACATGGTGTGATCCCGCAAATGGAATTTCAAGGATTCGACGATCTCGGGATCGCAGAAGTCGAGCATCTTGTCACGCTTCTCAACCAACGTCACTCGGGTGCCGAGGGCAGCGAACATCGACGCGTACTCTACGCCGATGAC
>JAJTCL010000333.1 GCA_021323255.1 Propionibacteriaceae bacterium
CGGTCGATGACGGATCTGTGACCGCACAGGCCGCCGATACGAACAGCAGCATTCCCGCAGCTGCCCACCAGAATCTTGGCAAAGCCCGCACCTGCACCTGAGGAACCACCTCCACAATCGCAGAGCACCATTCAACGCGGGGCCGGCCTTCCAGGGCAACCCGCCGCGCCCCAGGCATGGAGCTTGATCACGCAGTCTGTGAAGCCCAACTGGATGATCTGCCGCGAGTCGTGATCTGCGAAAAGATTGGGTCAACGCGACTGCTCGCTGGTGATCTTGGACAAGGGTCGGCATGTTACAGCTTGACGCCCCGCCGTCTACCGTTCCGGAATGGGCAAGCCCGTCAATCTGAACCGACGGCTTGATCAACTTGGAATCATAGCCCGCCGTGCATGCATGATCATCTCTCACACCACTTCCGATGAGTCACATGCTCACCACCAGCCGAGTTTGCGGGTCCAGCGCAGCAAGATCAGCGAAATAGCCAGCATGATCAAACACAAGATGATCAACGGTATCCACCTCGTGGAATCGTTGACGATGACATTCATGCCAATCACCGACGACAGCGACGTAATCGGTAGGGTGATTGCCGCGATCACGGCGAGCCGCTCGGCGGCGATGGTCATCTTCGTGTCGGTACGCGCACGATAGAACTCGGTGACACCCTGCTGAAACCGCATCTGGGCCGCACTGATACGGGCGACACTCTCATATTGGTCGAGCACATCCTTCATCCGCTCCAGCCCCTCGGGCGGTGCGAACTTGGTCAGCTTGATCGCCCGCCGATAGATCTCGCCACCCTGCTCAGCCATCGTTTTGATCGTCAACAGCTCATGGCGAGCCGCGAACAGCTCGCTCAGGAACTTCTGCGGATCCTCGTCAACGTCAGCCATGACCCGCTGCTCCATCAGGCCGACCTCGCGGGCAATCTCGTCGACCATGTGCGATTCGCGTCGCGCGATCGAGGAGACAATCGCGTAGCTGAGGCCGAACGGTGAGATGGGCAGCAGACGGCCGCTTTCCATCCTGGCCGCCACTGCCTCCGTCTCGCGCAGCGCCGCCTCCAACGAGACCTTGGTGCTGATAGGGCCGTGCACGGTTACCAGGAAGTCATTCCCAATAAACTGGTCCAACTCGAGATAGTGCACGTGGCCGGCCGCGCCGATCTCAGGTGCGTGCACAACGATGAACACATGGTCCGGATAGACATGGACTCGCGGAACGTGGCTTCGGGTCTTGCTTCCAGCGATCGCCAGCGGGTGAAACTGGAATTCGTTCGTCAGGGTCGCCTCGGCCTCTTCGCTCCACTCCGGAATGTCGAGCCACAAGAATCCATCGGTGCGCTTCCGCAAGTCCGCTAGCTCTACCACGTCGTGGTTACTCACACCGTCAGAATCAATCCAGCGCAGCATCATTGCCTGTCTTCCCTTCACCTTCTTCGCCTACAACGAGTTTGATCGCTGCAAGCGGGCCGGCAATGAGCGGGGATGAGATCATCCAAGCGCGAACGGTGAATGAGCACTAGATGCTCAAGTGCCGCCGTGCAAGGACGAAGCCCCAGCAATACCACTCGGGGGCTTTCATTTGTACCGTCGGCTCTCCCACGCGGACTGAATTGTGACCTAAGTTGATTCAAGATCATCGCCAGCTGGATCTTGGAGCTTGAGTCTTTGACCTCATCGACCGCGTGGCCGTGCGGAGCACTCGATCTGCACAGAAGACGTTGATACAGCCGTGGTCTATCCGACGTGCCGACCCATGTCAGTCGCCGTCCCTATCGTGAAGTCAGACTCGGCAGTCATGATCGACATTCTTTGATCCGGTCCACCACTACACCAGTACTCAACAAGGGGACCGCCGGCTTGCGGTACGGCTGCCGCGGTACTCAACGGCACCTGCGTCGGTCGGCGGTCAGTGCTGTGTCGTGCACCGTCGGCAGTTGGATGGTGCCTTGGGTGTATCGGCGTCTGGAAGCCCGGTGGCGATGACGTTCCCACTTGACGAGAGTCCAATCCGTCTCGCCGATGAGTCCTCACCGAAGGGCCCAGATCATCAGGACGGTGCAGTGACGACGCATGTTCGAGGCCCGCTCCATTTTCGACATTGCACAGGATCAGCTCGCATTCACGACGTTGGTGTCAGAGTGGACGACGCGAGCGAGACTTGGGAGCGCGAGGATGAAGGCATTTATCTCGGAGAAGTACGGGCCGCCTGAGGCGCTTCGGATGGCGGAGGTCGAGAAGCCCGTTCCGGTCGCCGATGAGGCGCTGGTGAAGGTGCTGGCAGTATCGGTCAATCCGGCGGACTGGCGTTCTATGCGTGCCAAGCCTTTCTTTTCTCGCGCCACTCTGGGGTTGCTGCGGCCAAAACATAGGATCCTCGGCGTTGATATTGCCGGGCGAGTGGAGAAGGTGGGCAGCGGTGTCACCCAGTTCAAGCCCGGCGACGGCGTCTATGCCAACCTCTTAGATCACGGCTTGGGCGGCTTTGCAGAATACGTCTCGGTGCCAGTTGAAGTCATGTCATTGAAGCCGGCAAACCTGTCGTTTGAGGAAGCGGCCGCAGTTCCGATGGCAGCGGTAACCGCGCTCCAGGGCCTTCGCCACCACGGAGAAGTCCAGGCCGGGCAGCGGGTGTTGATCAATGGCGCCTCCGGCGGCATCGGCACCTTTGCAGTCCAGATCGCCAAGTCGTACGGCTCCGAGGTGACCGGAGTGACCAGCACCCGAAACATCGACCTTTGTCGGTTCGCTCGGCGCTGATCATGTCATCGACTACACCACGACAAACGTCTTCCGTAGCGGGCGGCGCTACGACCTCATCCTCGACACCATCGGGAACCTATCGGTGCGCAATCTCAAACGTGCGCTTGCCGAGGGCGGCAAAGCTGCCGTCGTCGGATTCACCAGCCTGGCGAAGCTGATCAGCGTATCGCTGCGCGGTGGCAGGAACATCGCCCAAGTGTCGGCGCACGTAACCACCAAAGATCTGGAGTTCCTTGCGAACCTGATTGAGGCCGGCAAAGTGCGCCCCCACATCGACCGGCGTTATCCGTTCGCCGAAATTCCTGCAGCAATCGCGTACCTGGAACAAGGCCACGCCAGAGGGAAGGTCGTCGTGGGCGCGCCGTGAGGATCTGCCGTCGCTCCGCCCTCTTACCCGATACGCCGCATCCTTCAGGCGCCTGCGCCTGGTCGA
Organism: Propionibacteriaceae bacterium; assembly: GCA_021323255.1. Lineage (GTDB taxonomy): Bacteria > Actinomycetota > Actinomycetes > Propionibacteriales > Propionibacteriaceae > Microlunatus. The sequence continues at coordinate 3,202 of JAJTCL010000333.1, forward strand.
CATCAACATCCCCCTCCCACGAGTCGGCGCACTCTGCCACGCACCAGGCGACGACTCGACCGAGGAGGACGACTCGAACGAGGGCGAAGTTCAGCAAGCCGACCGTTCACCGGGCAGCCACGTAGATCTCAAGTCCCGTTGTAGTTGACTGAAGCAGTGCCATCGCGGCGATCTGAGCTCGCGAGCTGAAGCCCAACCTTCAGAGTATTTTTGGACGTGACTTTCGAGAGGCGGGTCGGCACCACGACCTGCGCTAGCCCCTTATGGAAGGGGTCGTCAACTGCATGATGGATTCCGTTGCAGGCGCTTCACCGCGCCAGTTGGCAAGGATTGCCGGCGCTCTGTACTTGATCAACATCGTCGGGGGCGCCTTCGCCATCGGCTTCGTTCGCGCCGCCTTGTTCACGCCCGATCTGGCGA
>JAJTCL010000034.1 GCA_021323255.1 Propionibacteriaceae bacterium
AGGGGGCGTTCTTGTCGCGCGCCGAGGTCGGTCGTCGTGGGCTAGTGACCTCGACGGTGGAACACCATGCGGTCCTGGATTCGGTGGCGTGGCTTGAGCAGTCGGGCTCAGCTGAGATCGGCTATGTTCCAGTCGACCCAACCGGTCGAGTTGATCTATCCGCTCTTGCGGGCATGGTCGATACGCGAACCGCGCTCGTTTCAGTGATGTGGGCGAACAATGAGGTCGGCACGCTGCAGCCAGTCCGCCAGATCGCCACGATCGCCAGCGAACACGGCGCGCTGTCACACAGCGACGCCGTCCAGGCCGTCGGCCACGTCGAGCTCGACTTCGCGGCGAGCGGGCTCGACCTAATGAGCTTCACCGCACACAAGCTTGGCGGACCGTATGGGATCGGTGCCTTGTTGGCCCGTCGCGATCTTCGGTTGGCCCCGATCCTGCATGGCGGCGGTCAGGAGCGTGACGTTCGCTCCGGCACTCTCGATGTCGCCGCCACAGCCGGTTTCGCGGCCGCGCTCGAGGTCGCCACCAAGAAACGGGCGGACGAGGAGGAACGGATAAATCGGCTCCGCACCGAGCTCGTCAACGCTGTGCTGGCAGCCGTCCCCTGGGCAGTCGTGTACGGCCCAACTGCGAAAGGCGATCGTCTCCCGGGCATTGCCAATATTGGATTCCCAGGTTGTTCGGCCGACGCCATCTTGATGCTGCTCGATGCCGCAGGGATTGACTGTGCGACAGGCGCGGCGTGCTCAGCGGGGGTATCGCAGCCGAGCCATGTGCTGATGGCGATGGGCTGCAGCGAAGCCGATGCACGCTCGGCGCTCAGGTTCTCACTTGGCCATTCCTCCACTCTCGCCGACGTAGGAAGGCTAGCGGCGGCCCTGCCCGAGGTAGTTCGGCGTGCGAAGGCGGCGGCCGCGTACACCTGAGGTGCTGTTTGATTGCGGATCGCGCTGGAAGTCGTCTACGTCGTCCTCGCTCGCCGATGAGAAGCGTGTCGGCTCGCTCGGTGCACATTGCTCGCTCCGCTCGCTGAGGCTGGCGCTTGGTAGCCGCTGCCTTCCTCACTCACTCGCAGGCGAAAGACGTGCCTGCTCGCTCGCTCGTCCAGGACAGCGGCGCGCCAGCCTGCTCAGCACGGCGGCTCGCGACCCGGGTTGGAGGCACTCCTGGCCCGTGACAGACTTGCGGCTGGCCAAGAGGGGAAGGACACCGATGAAAGTACTGGCCGCGATGTCGGGTGGCGTCGACTCTGCGGTAGCCGCAGCACGAGCAGTCGAGGCCGGACACGATGTCACCGGGGTGCATCTGGCGCTGTCGAAGAACCCGCAAACCTATCGCTCGGGCGCACGTGGCTGCTGCTCCAAAGAAGATGCCCACGATGCTCGGCGGGCCGCGGATGTACTGGGAATCCCGTTTTACGTATGGGATTTGTCCGATCGCTTCGCGGCTGAGGTGGTCGAGGACTTCGTCGCAGAGTATGCGGCTGGGCATACCCCGAACCCCTGTCTACGCTGCAACGAGACGATCAAGTTCGCAGCGGTGTTGAATCGCGGCGTCGCTCTGGGTTTCGATGCCGTCTGCACCGGTCACTACGCCCGACTCATCAGTACCGGTGATCAGGTAGAGCTGCATCGAGCCATGGACGCCGCCAAAGATCAGTCGTACGTGCTGGGGGTGCTCAACCAAGATCAACTTCGCCGGTCATACTTCCCGCTCGGCTCCACGCTGAAGACCGACGCACGCTCCGAGGCTCGGACTCGCGGCCTGGCCGTCGCCGATAAGCCTGACAGTCACGACATCTGCTTCATTCCCAACGGGGACACAGCCGGATTTTTGGAGCAGCGGCTCGGCCACCGGCCCGGCAAGATCGTGGACATGGCAGGCGCAAAGGTCGGCGAGCACGCCGGTTCGCATCGGTTTACCGTTGGCCAACGACGGGGCCTGCACCTTGGGCAGCCAGCACCCGACGGCCAGCCGCGCTTCGTATTGGCAATTACACCCACGACCAACACCATCACGGTGGGACCCCGCGACGCGCTGGCTGTCAGCATGATCAGCGCCATCCGTCCCACCTGGACCGGTCAGCACCCGGGCGCGGAATGGGCTGGCGAGGTACAGGTTCGAGCTCACGGACTTGCCATGCCGGCCACCGTTCGGGTACACGACGACGGCTTGCACGTGGTCTTGGACTCATCCGCCGCTGGTGTCGCCCCGGGCCAGGCGGTGGTTCTCTACGAAGGCTCACGAGTCGTCGGCAGCGCGACCATTTCGGCTACCGAAGCGTGACCAACGCCTCATCGACCAGCGAACTGGCGTCGATCCGGACCACGGGCATCGGCTCCTGGCCCGGCAACGACATGGCGGATGCGATCAAGATCGCCTTTGCGGAGTGCCCTGATCTCCCTTACCTGCCAGAGCTTCCGGCGCGCGGAGCGTACGCCCAACTGATCGGACGGTCGACCGCGTTCCTCGCCGGGCTGGCTGTTGATCTGCAACCAGCCGGATGGCGGCTCACCGATGCATCGAGCCGCGATCATCGGCTGGCGATCAGTACCCTGCGCAGTGACCTTGACCTGCTGGAGGAGCACGCTCAGGGATACCAGGGAACAGTCAAGCTGTCCGTCGCGGGCCCCTGGACACTAGCGGCCATGATGGAGCGGCCCCGCGGGGATCGGGTGCTTGCAGACTCTGGAGCGCGGCGCGATCTCAGCCAGTCGCTTGCCGAGGGAACCGCCCAGCTCGCTGCCGACCTGGGCCGGCGGTTGCCTGATATTGAGCTGTTGATCCAGTTCGACGAGCCAATGCTCCCGGCAGTGCTCGCCGGCGGGATCTCCAATGCGAGCGGCTTGTCGCGGCATCGCGCTATTGAGCCGAGCGAAATCAGCAGCGCCATCATCCATACCTGCGAGCGGCTGGCACCGACACCTCTTGCGGTGCATTGCTGTGCGGCGGATCCTCCCATCGAACTGCTGCGCCTAGCGGGCGTCTCCGGCGTGCTTGTCGACATTGACCAGTTGTCCAGCGCGGATTGGGATGCCGTGGGGGCCACCCTCGAAGCCGGACTGTGGATCGGAGTGGGGGCACTGCCAACCGGCCGTGCGCTCGGTCCCGATCAAGTCGCTCGCCGCGTGCTCCAGCCAGTGCGTGATCTTGGCCTGGAGCCACCGACTGCGGCTCGTATGGTGATCACACCCGCCTGCGGATTGGCCTCATCGGCCCGGAACGACGCGGTGCACGCGCTTCGAACGCTGCGTTCCGCGGCGCAGATCATCACCGAGCAGCTTGCGGACTAGCTGATCGCGAGTTCTCAGGCACGTCGATTCCGGCGACCGCTCTGGGACGCCACGATGTCGGCACCGGGCATTAATGTGCTTACGTGGTGGAAGAGATCTTGCCTCCGCCGGGAGGCGACGAAGACGTTGTGCCAGCCGGCGATGGAGAAATCGAGCTTTCGGAATCCTTGGCGAAAGCGAGTCAGCAGCACGTAGATCTCAGCGAACGGCTGAACGATGCCCGGTGGCGCTATCACGTGCTCGACGCCCCGACGATCTCTGACGGTGAGTTCGACGCGATGATGCGCCAGCTCATGGAACTGGAGGACGCATTTCCCGCTCTCCGTACGCCGGACTCGCCGAGCCAGCAGGTGGGCGGCCCGCCGTCGACCACGTTCAATCCAGTCGAGCACCTGCAGCGACTGATGAGCCTGGACAACGCGTTCACCCGGGAGGAGCTGGACCGTTGGGCCCAGCGCGCCATCCGCGAGCTGGGTGAGAAGCGGTTGGAGCAGTCCGGATACCTCTGCGAGCTCAAGGTGGATGGTCTGGCCATCGACCTGGTGTATCGAGACGGCAGGCTGCTGCGTGCCGCAACCCGAGGCGACGGCCGAGTGGGTGAAGACGTCACAGCCAATGTCAAAACGATCAAGGTCATCCCGCATCGACTGTCTGGTGAGGATCTGCCTGAAACGCTCGAGGTGCGTGGTGAGGTGTTCTTTGCAGTGGCGGAGTTCACCGCCCTCAACGAGTCGCTCGTCTTGGCCGGAAAGGCGCCGTTCGCGAATCCCCGAAATGCAGCCGCTGGCTCGCTGCGGCAGAAGGACCCGAAGATCACCGCCTCCCGCAACCTGGGTTTCATGTGCCACGGTATCGGGGTGCTTGACGGCTTCCGCGCCGATCGGCTCTCCGACGCCTACGCCGCGATGGATCGCTGGGGACTTCCAGTAAGCCCACACCGGAAGCTGGCGCGGAACCTGATTGAGGTGTGGTCCTATATCGAGCACTTCGGTGAGCATCGGCATTCGGTGGAGCACGAGATCGACGGCGTCGTGGTGAAGTTGGACGAGCGGGCAGTACAAGATCAGCTCGGCTCGACCTCCCGAGCGCCACGCTGGGCGATCGCGTACAAGTACCCTCCGGAGGAGGTCACCACCAAGCTCCTCGACATCAACGTCAACGTCGGGCGTACGGGCCGGGTGACGCCTTTTGGTGTTATGGAGCCAGTCCAGGTCGCCGGGTCGACTGTGGGTATGGCGACGCTTCACAACGCCAGCGAGATTGTCCGCAAGGGGGTGCTGATCGGCGACACGGTGGTGCTTCGGAAGGCCGGAGACGTCATTCCAGAGATCGTCGGACCGGTCGTCGACCTGCGCGATGGAACCGAGCGGACGTTCGTGATGCCCACCCAATGCCCCGCATGTGGCACTGAGCTGCGACCGGAGAAAGAAGGCGATGCCGACCTGCGGTGTCCCAACACCAGGTCTTGTCCAGCACAGCTTCGGGAGCGGTTGTTCCACGTGGCGAGCCGGGATGCTCTCGACATCGAGGTGCTCGGCTACCAGTCGGGACAAGCACTGTTGGATGCCGGCCTGCTGACCGATGAAGGTGACTTGTTCAGCCTGACCGAGGAAAAACTCACAGAGACCGACTTTTTTACGACCAAGTCCGGAGCCTTGTCGGCAAATGGCGCGAAGCTCCTGGCCAATCTAGAAGCGGCGAAGACCCGGCCGCTGGATAAGTTCTTGGTCGCATTGTCGATTCGGCATATTGGCAAAGGAGTAGCGCCTGATATTGCCGCAGCATTCGGCGATATTGACGCTCTTGCCAGCGCGACCCCAGAGCAACTTGCACAGGTGGAGGGCATCGGACCGACGCTCGTCACCGCAATCACCGACTGGTTCGCCGAGCCCTGGCATCGCGACATCGTCGCCAAGTGGAAGGCCGCTGGTTGTGTGATGCGAAGCGAGCCCAAGGCGGCACTGGATCAAACGCTCGCCGGCTTGTCAGTTGTGGTCACTGGCTCCCTGGAGGGATATACCCGCGATTCGGCAGTGGAGGCCATCACGTCTCGCGGCGGCAAGGTAGCTGGCTCCGTCTCAAAGAAGACCAGCTTCGTCGTTGTCGGTGACTCCCCGGGATCGAAGTACGACAGGGCTGTGGAGCTGAAGGTTCCGGTGCTCAGTGGGGCGGAGGCCTTCGAGGTGCTGCTCGAACACGGCCCCGAGGCGGCAAGTCAGGTCGCGACTGTGGGGGAGTAGCGCTTACCCCAGCAATGCCTCGAAGAACTGCCGCTCATCGCCGATGCCAAAACCCCAGCTGCCAGTCATGGCGTAGTAGACGTACCAGCCAAGGAGGAAGATCGCGATCAAGGCGCCGAGCAGCGCGAGGGTGACCCAGATCCGCATCCGCTTCTTCTGTTTGGTGCTGGGTACCTGGACCGGACCCCATTCGCCGAGTGTTGGTTGCACCCGCGGCGGGGTTGCCCCATGCAGGTTGAGATTGCTGAAGATCCTCGGCACCGGACCACTGTAGTCGGCGCGCGCTCTTGCGTCCCGCGCGCGAAGCTCAGATGAACCAGTCGTGAAGTCCCTGAAAGCCCGACGCCACCAGGAGAAAGCGGCACAGCCGGCCAACGAGCACGGTAAGCCCGAACCAAACGGGCTTCATCGTTGTCGCGCCGGCGAGCAGGGCGACAGCGTACAACGGTGGGATACCGACCACGGCTGCGACCAGGACGATCGGCAATCCCCAGCGTTCCTGCCCGACCAGGTCAAGCAGTTTGGCCATAAAGACGCGAAACCGGGCTCGAACCGGCCCGACCGGGCGTTGTTTCTGGATCTCTCGCCGATGCTTGACGAAACGCAGTTCCTTTCCCTCACGCACGCCGAAGAAAAGCAACAGTTTTCCGATCGTTTGGCCGATGGCAATGCCGATCGCAATGGGAATCGGGCCCATGACGGCTGACATCTGCGAGGCAATGACATATGCCTCGGCATTGACGATTGGAATGACCGCAGACACGGTTCCGAAACCGATCGAGGTGAGCAATGCGACAAGCTCAGCCCACCGGAAGGTGTCCACGGGCCGAACGTACCTGAGCCCGAGGGTGGCGCCTACTTCACGAGCGCGGCGAGATGATGCAAGCGGGTGATTTCGGAGTCGAGAAAGGCGGGTCCACCTAGGCGGCCGATGACGATCATGCGGTCCTGCGTCAGCGGTGTGACGACCGCCGTGGTGTCACCCCAGCCAGGACTCCAATCCGCCTCCAGGTCGATGCGGTGAGTGGTGTCGAATGGTGCGAACCTGGCCGCGATCTCCGGGGTCAGGTCCGGTGCCAGGGTGGTCGAGAAGCTCGAGCGAGGAATTTTCTCTGACACATCGATCAAGGTCGCCCAATGGGAACGAAAGACGACGGGACAGAGCGAGACGAGCGTTTCCGCGGCGTGCGGCGGATCAGCCGTCATCCGCTCCAGCGCCTCCAAATCGGATTGCAGCCCGCCACCTTCGGGATAGCGCGCGATCCACTCCACACGGACACCGGCGAGGTTCTGGCAAGCGGTGACGATGGTCTCGGGCAGCTGATTGGGCGGCAGGTCGACGATGAAATCGTCGACGACGCTCCCGTCAGTGGTCTTCTCCACGATCTGGACAGCATTGATGTCGGCGCCCACACTTCCCATCGCCGTCGCAACGGACCCCAGCGAACCCGGCCGATCCGGCAAGGTGAGCCGCATCAAAAACACATGAACATCTTTCCCTACCGCGATTACCGCAGTGTTTCGGGTCGATCACGCTCGCCAGCTAACTGCCGAGTTCTGAGCCATGCTCAGGTGCCGCACGAAAGCATGGAAGCCTTGAGCCGTGCCGCGCTTCGAACCTTTTGCCGCGATCCGCTACGCAACTGATGACCTGGCCTCCGTGATCGCCCCGCCGTATGACGTGCTCTCCGAGGCTGACGTCGATGCCCTCGAGGCGAGGTCGCGTCACAATGTGGTGCGCATCGACGTGCCGCGGGGTGGCGAGGACCGCTACGACCTTGCGGCCAAGACCATGCATGGGTGGCTCGACGAAGAGATCCTTGTCGTCGACCGGCTACCTTCCTTCACCATCTACCGCATGCGCTTCACCGACTCCGCCGGCCAGCGACGCGACATTGCTGGCGTGCTCGGTGCGCTGGAAGTCGTTGATCGTGAGACTGGCGGAGTTCTGCCACACGAGCGGACCACAGCTGAGGCGTCCACCGATCGACTCGATCTGACCAGGGCGACCGCGGCCAACCTGTCTCCGGTTTGGGGGCTCTCGCTGTCAAGCGGCTTGACCGAGTTGCTCGCGGAGCCGGGTGAGGCCCTCGGGGCAGTGACCGAGGCGGGCGTCGAACACGTGGTGGAGCGCATCACTGATCCGCTGCGCATCGCCGCAATTCGGGACAAGCTGGCAGCTGATGACGTGCTGATCGCCGACGGCCATCACCGCTACGGGGTCGCACGCAGCTACCGCGACGAGGTGCGCGAGGCAACCGGGCGCACTGATACGCCGGCGGAGCTGACACTTGCCTTCGTGAACGAGCTGATCGAGGAGCAGCTGAGCGTTGAGGCGATCCACCGCCTCTACACCAACATCGACGAGAGCGACCTGGGTGACGCGCTAGCGCGATCATTCGAGCTGATCCCCACCGACCGGCCGAGCCCGGCCACCCTCGCGGAGATGGCGACGAAAGGGTTTCTGGTGCTGTTCACCCGGGAAGGGACCTGGCGGCTGCACGCCAAACCGGGACGCTTCGACGGCGTACGGGCGCTCGATGGAGGCTGGTTGGAGACGGCACTCGCCGACCTCCCTTTGACGGTGACCTATCAGCACGGGCTCGACGAAACACTTTCCGAAGTGGAGAACGGGCGCGCTTCGGCAGCGGTGCTGATCCGGCCGGTGAATGTCGCCGAGATCGAACGGACCGCCCGGGAGGGCCTGCTGATGCCGCCCAAGTCGACGTTCTTCACCCCCAAGCTCAAGACCGGGATCGTGATTCGATCACTGACTGAATGACCTGTCCTGCTCTTGCCGCGAAGCTGCCACGACGACGGCGACGTCGTCGTCGTTGATCACGAGCCGGCGATTTTGTGCCTGAGCCTGTCGGCAAGGCTGACCAGCCTCTCGGGCCTGCAACCTGCTCGTTTTGACGGTTGTGATGGGAAACGTACGGTTTGCTGCCTCGTAGCTGTTCGTTTTTGACGGTTGTGATGGGAAACGACCGCAAAGCGCTTACAGACCGGCGCGCCAACCGCGATCAGATCGGGCTGATTTCCTCGGGCGGGTCGGCCGGTGTGTCCGCACGCCAAGGCGCCCGCCACTCGGGAGCCTCCCAGGCGTCCATGACATAGATCCGCTCGTGCGCCACCTTGTCGCCGCGAAACTCCAGCAGCTGGACAGCCTGCAGCCACGATGTGCCGTCGTATGTCGCGGTCAACTCGACGACTGCCAGGTCGAGACGGGCGGTGACCCGTCGGATGCGGAAGCGCATCTGTGCGGGATCGGCGGGATAGTGCCGGCGCCACTCCGTAAACGTGGCGACTCCTTCGAACCGCTCTCCCGACTGCGGGAACTCGAGGATCGCGTCGTCGTGATAGATCTCCTCGGCGCGCTCGACGTCCGCACCGACGAACTCGAAATAGCGCCGCACGGTCTCGAGGACCTTGGACTCATCGGCCACGTGCACCTCCTCGGTGTTCGGATACTTTTCCTCTTCTGACCGGAAGTTCCAGTGTCCAACGATCATTGCAGCGAGGATGTAAGTCGCACGTCGCCATAAAACCCGCTCGCGTCTCGGTCGTTTCAGTCATGGAAACCCGCGATGCCGACGACGACAGCCGGAGAACCCTGAGCCGCTGATCGGCTGCGGCTTGCAGGAACTCCCGCACTAGGATGAGCCGGACCCAACGATCAAGGAGATTCGATAGGTGGCACTCACCGCTGAAGACGTGGCAAACCTGGCCAGGTTGGCGCGAATCGAGCTGAGCGAAGCGGAATTGGAGGTATTGGCGCCGCAACTGGACGTGATACTCGAATCGGTGGCCCGAGTTTCCGATGTAGCCGCCCAAGACATTCCGCCGACTTCCCATGCGCTGCCCTTGACCAATGTGTTCCGTGAGGATGAACTTCGGGCTTCGCTGTCTCGCGAGCAGGTGCTAGCAGGAGCACCGGCTGCGGAGCAGATGCGATTCCGGGTGCCAAAGATTCTGGGGGAGGAGGCATGACGCTCGCTGAGGCTCCGAATGCCGAGACCATCCGGCAAACCGCTGTTGATCTTGCAACCAAGATCAAATCGGGCGAACTCAGTGCCGTCGAGGTGACTCGATCACACCTTGATCGAATCGCTGAGGTCGACGGCGAAATACACGCTTTCCTTTACGTCGATGGTGAGCGTGCCTTGGCGTCTGCGGCGCGTGTCGATGCCAAGATCGCAGCCGGCGAACCGGTCGGTCCACTCGCCGGAGTGCCCCTTGCCCTGAAGGACATTCTCACCTACACCGGCGCGCCGACGACCTGTGGGTCCAAGATTCTGGAGGGCTGGCTGCCGCCGTATGACGCAACCGTGACCCGGCGACTTCTTGATCATGACATGGTGATCTTGGGCAAGACGAACCTCGATGAATTCGCGATGGGTTCCTCGACTGAGAACTCCGCGTACGGGCCAACCCGCAATCCTTGGGATACCAGTCGGATCCCCGGTGGTTCCGGTGGCGGGTCGGCCGCCGCGGTGGCAGCCTTCGAGGCGCCGCTCGCCATCGGTACAGACACTGGCGGCTCGATCAGACAACCGGCAGCCGTCACCGGAACGGTTGGTGTGAAACCCACCTACGGTGGTAGCTCCCGCTACGGCCTCGTGGCGCTCGCATCAAGCCTTGATCAACCTGGCCCCTGTGCGCGTTCGGTGCTCGACGCAGCCTTGCTGCACCAGGTGATCGCCGGCCACGACCCGTGCGATTCCACATCAATCGATCAACCGGTGCCTGACGTCGTAACGGCTGCCCGGTCAGCGGACGTCTCGAGGATGAAGATCGGCGTCGTCACCGAACTCGGCGGCGAAGGATACGCACCGGGGGTCGAGCAGCGATTCAACGAGGCGGTCGAATTGTTGGCGTCGCTAGGTGCGGAGATCATCGAGGTCTCCTGCCCGCACTTCGTATACGCCCTGCCCACCTACTATTTGATCTTGCCTGCCGAGTGCTCCTCAAATCTCGCGAAGTTCGACGCCATGCGATTCGGATTGCGGGTTGGTGATGACGGCTTTGCGAGCGCGGAGCAGGTTATGGCCGCGACCCGTGAGGCAGGCTTCGGTGCTGAAGTCAAGCGACGGATCATCATTGGTACCTATGCGCTGTCCAGCGGCTACTACGAGGCCTACTACGGGCAGGCGCAGAAAGTCAGGACCTTGATCTCCCGAGACTTCGATCAGGCGTTTTCGCAGGCCGATGTGCTGGTCTCGCCGTCAACGCCGATCACCGCGTTCAAGATCGGTGAGAAGGTGGACGACCCGCTTGCCATGTACCGGAACGACCTTTGCACGATTCCGTCGAACTTGGCGGGCAACGCCAGCGCGTCGTTCCCGGTCGGTCTGGCCCCGGAGGATGGATTGCCGGTTGGCTTCCAGGTGATGGCACCGCCACTCGCCGACGACCGGTTGTATCGCGTCGGCGGGGCACTGGAAGCGGCTCTGCACTCGGCGTGGAATGGCCCTCTCCTTGATCGGTTACCCGACCCTGGAGCACTGCGATGACCGTGCTGCCGTATGCGGACGCACTGGCCGCGTACGACCCTGTGCTGGGGCTAGAAGTACACGTCGAACTCAACACCACTTCCAAAATGTTCTGCGGTTGCTCGACGGCATTCGGCGCTGAGCCGAACACGCAGGTATGCCCGGTTTGCCTGGGCTTGCCCGGCTCGCTGCCTGCGGTGAATGCGAAGGCGGTCGAGTCGGCGATCCGTATCGGGCTGGCGTTGAACTGCACGATCGCCGAGTGGTGCCGCTTTGCCCGGAAGAACTACTTCTATCCGGATATGCCGAAGAACTACCAGATCTCCCAGTACGACGAACCGATCGCGTACGACGGGTGGACCGAAGTGGTACTTGATGGGGAGATCTACCGGATCGGTATCGAGCGTGCCCATATGGAGGAAGACACCGGCAAGTCGCTGCATGTGGGAGGTGCGACCGGGCGCATCCACGGAGCCGACTATTCGCTGCTGGACTACAACAGATCCGGCGTACCTCTGATCGAGATCGTGACGAAACCTGTCGAGGGCACTGGCGCCAAGGCGCCAGAGGTGGCGCGCGCGTACGTCACCATGCTGCGCGATCTGTTGCGCACGCTCGGCGTTTCCGACGTCCGGATGGAGCAGGGTTCGCTGCGCTGTGACGCAAATGTCTCGCTGCGACCAGTTGGTAGGTCGACCTTCGGCACTCGAACCGAAACCAAGAACGTCAATTCGCTCCGCAGCGTCGAGCGGGCGGTGCGGTATGAGATCACGCGCCAGGCTGCCATCTTGGCTTCCGGCGGCAGGGTCACCCAGGAGACCCGGCACTGGCACGAGGACTCCGGCATCACCACTCCCGGCCGGAACAAAGAGACCGCGGAAGACTACCGCTACTTCCCGGAGCCGGATCTGGTGCCGATAGCGCCGAGTCGGGAGTGGGTCGAAGAGCTACACGCGACCCTGCCGGAGCCTCCCACGGCGAGGCTGAAGCGAGTGCGCGCTGAGTGGGGGTTCTCCGAACTGGAGATGCGCGATGTGGTCAGCGCCGGGGCAGTCAACGCCATCGAGGCGACGGTCGCGGCGGGCGCGACGCCGCAGTCGGCCCGCAAGTGGTGGCTCACCGAGATCGCGCGACACGCAAACGAAGAAGGAGTTGATCTTGAGGCGGTGGGCGTCACGCCGCAGCAGGTGGCCGAGATCCAAGCCCTGGTGGAGAACGGCACGATCAACGACAAGCTGGCGCGTCAGGTCTTCGAAGGTGTGATCGCCGGCGAAGGCTCCCCGGCCGAGGTTGTGACGGCCCGCAAGCTGGCGATCGTTTCTGACGAGGGTGCGCTGGCGGCGGCGGTCAACGAAGCGATCAATGCCAACCCCGACATCGTTGACAAGATCAAAAGCGGCAAGGTGCAGGCAACCGGGGCCCTGATCGGCTCGGTGATGAAGCAGATGCGCGGCCAGGCAGATGCCGCGCGGGTACGTGAAATGATCTTGGAGAAGATCGGCTAGTGGGCTCCTTGACGGCTAGGGGTTGACTGCGAGGAAGAGGAAAGCCGCCAGCAATACCAGGTGAACTGCGCCCTCCTGGCGCGTTGCCCGCCCCGGAACCACCGTCAGAATCCCGACCACAACGGTCACTGCCAGCAATACCATCTGCGTGGCATCGAGTCCCAGCACCAACGGACCCTCCAGCCAAATCGAGGCGACGGCGATTGCGGGGATGGTGAGTCCGATGCTGGCCATGGCAGAGCCGAACGCCAGGTTGAGGCTGGTCTGGATTCGGTCTCGACGTGCGGCCCGTGCCGCCGCCAGCGTCTCAGGCAACAAGACCAGCAGGGCGATCACCACGCCAACGAATGACGGTGGGAACCCCACAGCGGCTACACCGGTCTCGATCGCAGGCGTCTCGACTTTGGCCAGGCCGACGACGGCGACCAGAGCCAGCACCAGCAGGCCGACGCTGACCAGCGCCGCTCTATTGCCCGGCGGATCGGCGTGTTCTTCGGCTTCCACGACGTCCCCGGCCGATGTCAAAGGAAGGAAGAAGTCTCGGTGTCGACCCGTCTGCGTCAGGACGAACATTGCGTACAGCGCAAGTGAGGCGATAGCTGCAAAGGCCAGCTGCGCAGGAGTGAACTCCGGACCGGGGCGACCCAGGGTGAAGGTCGGCAGTACCAAACTCAAGGTGGCCAGG
>JAJTCL010000334.1 GCA_021323255.1 Propionibacteriaceae bacterium
CTCACTTGCCAGACGCTACTCCGGGCGCGGGTTCGATCGTGGGAAGCCGGATCGCGCGCCGCCGTGCTGAGGACGACTGGGGACACGTTCTTGGTCCCCGAGTGAGGACGAAGTAGGCGACTACCCAGCGCGATCGGCAATCAAACGCGGCTACAGTGCTCACGTGTCCAGCCAACGTCGTGACCGTCACGGCCGTGGGCTTCGGGGACCTCTGGCGTTGCCGAACGCGCTGACTAGGCGTCGCGCTCGGCCGCCGTCTCCTGCCAGCAAGGCGGATTTCTTCAGCGAGGCGGTGCGTGACGCCGTTGACCGAGTGGGACTGCAGTGTCCAGACGTCCTGGTAGGAATCACCTTCGGCATCGAGGATGTGCCCCACTTCGACATGGCCTGGTCTGGCGACCAGGTGCCACTTGCCGCCGCGGTGGAGGCGACTGCGGATCAGCCGGGCCAGGTTGTGGTGTATCGCAGGCCGTTGGAGCATCGCGCAATGAGTCGTCGCGGCCTCCGAATTCTTGTCTACCGCACAATTGTTGAGCAACTTTCGGCACTCACCGGCCGCAGCGTTCAGGAGATCGACCCCGATGGCGCGGGCGCCGAGGACGATTAGGCCTGCCTGGTTTGCGTCACTCGTGAGCCGGCCAGGGAGCCACTTAGCGGCCGACCGAAGAGTCAGGTCGGGTCATTGGGGCCCGGCTGGCTAGGTCGGGTGAAGCGAGCGGAATGGTGGCCAGCCCAGCAACGTCTCGCTCTGGTTGGGTCAGCACGACGCCTCCCACCACTGAGGAGCCGTCGGGCACCTTGACCACGAGGTAGGACGGCGCAGGTGAGTTCAGCCGCCTCGTCGCGGTGATATTGGGTCCGAGCAAGATGTCGTTGGTCCGCAGCGTGACGCCGTCGTAGCTGAATACCTCAAACGTGATCTGCGCATCGCGGTCTCCGCTATTGCTGACGATCAACTGAGTATCGGCGATGTTGCTCGTCGCAACCGCACTGACTCCCGTCCGAATCAACGGGACAGCTGCGGACTGAATTGCAACGTCGGCACCGGGCCCGCTACGTCGACTGGTCGAGATGACTGCCCCGGTCACCGGGACGTTGCTCGTCAGCTTGATGCTGCCCGCCTCCCCCGCCAGGCCCTCTTCGAGGTTCGTGGTCGCGGTGCTCTCCGGCGGAACGTCAAGGGACGCGGCGCCGCTCGGCTCGTATGGGCCTTGCAGCCCGAGGACCTGCACGGCGACGCTCGCCCGGGTAGCACTGGGATTGGTGACCACCAGTTGGCGGCCGCCGTCACCCTCAGGCACACCTGGGATCACCGCGACGGGGCTGGGCGACGCCGAAGGAATCTGCCAGTCGACTCCCGCGGGCTTCAGCTCATTCGACTGCGTCCGCTTCGCCACCGCGGTGACACGACCCTGACTTGCCTGCACCGCCACGCTGAGCTGGCTATCGGCCTTCACCAAACTGCTCAGCGAAACCGTACGCGACTCATGCGCCCTGATCAGAACCCCCGGGCTGCCTGGCACCACAACCCGGCCATTTCGGCCGTAGAACCGAAGATCGACCTGGGCCTGGGCATCATCTGGATTGCTCAAGATCAAGTCGGTCCGATCGGCATCGGTCGCGCCCAGGGCGGAGAACCAGTGTGAGGTTGCCGGAGCCAGACACGGTGCGGCCTTGAGCCCGGCTTCGGGGCCCTCCATGACATCGCCAACGATCACTGCGCTACTGGTGCTCGCCATGACGCCGTCTGCAGAGATCATCACCGGAGAGGTCACGCTGGATTGCTGCGCCCCCTTTCCCGGCTCAGTGAGTTTGAGCTCCGATGGCTTCGACTTGAGTGTCGATCCCGTCAGCAAGCCTGCTCGATTGGGGGCTTCTCGGACCGAGACTGCAGAGACCTGGGTCTTTCCAGCAGGTTTGCCGTTCGGCGGAGCCGACGTGGTACAGATCGTCGTGGTACGGCCAACGAGCGGAATGCGACCGGCATCGGAGGCGCCCCCCTGGTGGCCCAGCACGGTTCCCGCACCGAGAATCAACAGCAGACCCATCAGAACGGCACCAAGTGTTATGGCCCGGCGGGCTGGCAGACTCAGCCTAGGCAACTGAGGATCAGACATCAGGCAAGCTCCGAAAGGGTTGCTGCGCGCCGCGCTGACTTGGCCGGATCACGCACCTCCGGCCGTCGGATAGCTGGAGCGGCGAGCACCCCTGCCACCAAAAGCACCAAACCCTGAACGGGCAACAGCCACGGCATGACAGAGGGCAATGCGTATCTCACAGTTCCTGCGGCGCCAGGAAGCGCAAAGACCTGCTGCCACCCATCCGCAACCGGAACCAAGGTTTCGCCGTCCATTTCGGCTCGCCACCGCAGGTCGGCAGATTCGCCGATCTGAAGCTGTCGCTCCTGAGTCCCTGTGGGCACCGGCGCCGGCGGCGGGCCGACGGGCAGCCGCGCCGCTCCGTCTGTGATCACCGTGCGCGCCACCGCCGGCTCCAGCTTCCACACGATTCCGCGCTCGTTTCCACTAGCCGTGCCCAACCCCGGTGTGTTGTCGATTCGGGCCGTGATGTCCTCGTTTGCCCCGGTCACCCAGACATAGCCGATCCCGAGATCGGTCAGCTGAGGATTGATGTCGGAATCTGCGGTTCCAGCCACGAGGCGTACCACCAGGTCGTCGACCTGCTCGCGTGCGGCTACCGAGCCGCCGAACGTAAAGCCCCGATCAGCGTCGCCGAGCCGAAGGTGATCATCGGCCAAAACGGAATAGCGTGCGGTGCCGTCGGAAAGGTCAATGGCAAGCAGCCGCGGTCGCGCGTCTGCCTTCATGGCGTTCATGACATAGGGCGGAATCGCATCCAGCCGGGTGCGCTCGATCGGGCCGGAGGCGCCAGTCCACACCCACCAGACGGCACCGCCAACGCTGACAAGGTAGACCGCAATGCCAGCGAGAACCGTCGCCGGCTGTAGCCAGCTGAAACTGCGCTCCTTCACATCCACCGAGAATCCGTCGAGACCCATGCCCGCGCCGAGGATCAAGGCGGCGAAGCCGACCAGCAGGTAGCTGCCAACCCAGGGGCGCACCTCGGTGCCCGCCGGCGGTACCGACACGACCAATCTGGACAAGAGCACAGCCATGCCGAGAGCGACCAGCGCAGCGGCCCAGGCGGCAAGCACTGCGCGTCTGGCTGGACGTCGGGCGAGTCCGAGAAGGGCGAGGATCCAAATGACGCTGAAGACCACGGCGCCAACCCAGAGTGGCGGAAGGCCCGGGCCGACCTCGCGGCCGAGCAGTAGCAGCCACACCGGCGCTGCAGTGGCCACTCCACCGAGCGCCGAGTCCGGCCCGACGAACAGCCGCCCCGGCGATGAGATCAGCGTCGGCAACCAGGGCAGCAGCACAACGAGCGGCACACCGAGCGCGATGCCGATTCGGCCGATCTTGCGCGGGCTGCGCCGCAGCACAATCGCACCTCCTATCCCGACCAGCAGTGCAAAGATGATCATGGACGGCTCGAAGGCGACGAGCACCACGAGCACCACTCCGGCACCCCAGCCGCCGCGCCACGCCTCCGGGGTTCGTGTCCGGCGCAGTACCAGCGCCCGTGCC
>JAJTCL010000335.1 GCA_021323255.1 Propionibacteriaceae bacterium
CGTGCGCGAAACTGCGTGCCTTCTCGAGCCGGTAGTCCAGGTGATCGATAACGATGACCCGTCCAGCACCCATGAACCAAGCCGACTTTGCCGCAAATAGGCCGACCGGGCCGGCACCGAAGACAGCTACCACGTCACCTTCGGCGATGTCCCCTAGCTGAGCCCCGAAGTAGCCGGTGGCCAGCGCGTCGGTGAGGAGCACGGCGTCCTCATCGTCCATCCACTCCGGAATCAAACTGGGCCCGACGTCGGCAAACGGCACTCGCACGTACTCGGCCTGCCCACCGTCGTAGCCACCGCAGGTGTGTGAGTACCCGTAGATGCCGCCGACCGCGGTCGCGTTGGGATTGACATTGTGACAGTTGGAGTACAAGCCGCGAACGCAGAAATAGCACGAGCCGCAATAGACATTGAACGGCACCATGACTCGGTCCCCGGGCTTGAGGCTCTGCACGGACGGGCCTACCTCATGCACCACCCCGATGAACTCATGGCCGAACGTCATGCCGACTCGCGTGTCAGGCATCATGCCGTGGTAGAGGTGCAGGTCAGACCCACAAATGGCTGCCAGCGTCACCCGGACAATCGCGTCGTTAGGGTGCTCGATTACGGGGATGTCTTTCTCCTCGACGCGGATCTTGTACGGTCCGCGGTAAACCATTGCCCGCATCGCGCCTCCCGGCACAGTGAATCGCCATGTCGAAGGTTCGGTGTACCCACTGAGGCGTTGCTGACCCAGCGCGCGGCGAACCTTTTCCAATTCTGTGACGAATGCCTCACGGCCGGTCGATCGAGACACCCGAACAAAGCCACTCGTCAACTGATCCGTCCCTATGCGGATCGTCGCTGCCAGTGTCTAAGGCAATATCTGGGTCTAAGCCAAGATCTGGCGGGTACGGTGCCGCCGTGCCCAATAGTCGTGCGAAGGCCTCTCGGGTGGTTGGTCAGCCGCCGTCGAAGGTGTCCGGGCTACTGTACGGCCTGGGTCTTGGGGGCTTCATTGACGGCATTGTGCTTCATCAGATCCTGCAATGGCATCACATGGCGAGCGATGTGAGCCGCTACCCCGTGAGCACCATTGCCGGGTTGGAAGTCAACACTCTGGCAGATGGGTTCTTTCATTTGGCGACTTGGGTTCTTGTCCTGGTCGCTTCCATCGCCGCGATCAAGGCTTGGCGGCAGGGACGCCTGGCACCGAACTGGAGGTTCCACTTCGGGCTCGTGCTGACCGGCTGGGGCATCTTCAACATCGTGGAGGGACTGATCGATCACCAGATACTCGGCGTCCATCATGTGCGGGACGATCTTGGTGGGCCGCTTTCGTGGGACGTCGGGTTTCTGATGTTCGGCGTTCTGCTCATCGTTGGTGGTTGGTCACTGCACAGGGCCGGACTCCGCGTTCTTGAACGTCAGGCCCTGACCACCCAGGTAACCCGGCGTTCCGCCTAGGTGACGGGCTGGCCGCCGGTGACGGCGAGCATTTCTGCGGTGATGTAGCTGGACTCTTGGGAGGCGAAGAAGACGTAGGCCGGCGCGACCTCCGCAGGTTGCCCAGCGCGTCCCAGTGGTGTGCTCTCGCCATGGCTCTGCGCCTTCTCCGTCGGCATCGTGGCCGGGATCAGCGGCGTCCAGATCGGGCCCGGCGCGACTGCGTTCACCCGGATGCCCTTCTCCGCCAGCTCCTGCGCGAGGGCCTTGGTGAAGTTGTGGATGCCGGCTTTGGTGGTGGCGTAATCGAGCAGTTCCGGCGACGGGTTGACCGCCTGCACCGAGGAGGTGTTGATGATCGTGGCGCCCGCCTCCATGTGTGGAATTGACTTCTTGCACAGCCAGAACATGGCGTACAGATTGGTCTTCATCACCTGGTCGAACTGTTCGGTTGTGATGTCGGCGATCCCGCCCATTTGGGCCATCTGGTAGGCCGCATTGTTGACCAGGACGTCGATGCCGCCCAGCTGCTCGACGGCGGTGTCGATGATCTTCTGGCAGATCTCCTCGCTCTGGATATCACCGGGGCAGCGGATGGCCTTGCGGCCCTCAGCCTCCACCAGGCGCACAGTCTCATCGGCGTCGGCTTCTTCGGCCCCCAGGTAGCTGAGCACAACGTCGGCGCCTTCCCGGGCGAAGGCCAAGGCCACGGCGCGGCCGATCCCGGAGTCCGCCCCGGTGATCACCGCTCGCTTGCCGGTGAGCCGATTGCTGCCGCGGTAGGAGTCCTCGCCGTGGTCTGGCTGGTCCTGCATGTTCTGGGTCAACCCGGGATGGGGTTGCTGCTCATCGGTGTGCTCGGGTTGGTCGTACTGCTCGGTGGGATCGGTCTGGTCGGTCTGGTCGGTCTGGTCGTCCATGGTCCCTTCGGTACCCCGCCATCCGTGCGACAAACGCGGACCGGTCAACGCGCGGTGGCTGGTCAAGAACGGTCGCGGGTTCAACGGTGGCAGTGTTTTGACGGGGGAGCCGAGTCGACGTTGGGTCCCCGTGTGATCATCGGTAGCAGAACGGTTCAGGCGCCGGCCCGATGGGCAGGCGCTGGCTAAGGAATGTGTTGCAGGCCACGTCGGCTGAAATTGGGTACGGGGAGCTCTGAGATGTTGATCAACGGCTTCGGAGTAACCGAGGTCCTGCTGTCGACGCTGGTCTTCACATGTGAGACCTGCGGCAACCACGCCCCCCATCAGCTGACCAAACAGAACCGCAAGTTCTCATTTTCTTCATCCCGCTGTTCTCGGTCGGCACGAAATACCTCGACAGCTGTACCGCCTGTGGACGAATCATCGAGGCCAGCAATGAGCAGGCAGCGGCAGCGGCCCGGCAGGTCGGCCCGGACCTGCGCTGATTCGGCTAGAGCTTTTCACCTCGGCGCAGGATGAATCGCCGCTGGCGGTGCCGGTCCCCCGACGTTGTTTGATCATCCGGGCGGCGGGTACCCGAGGCTGGGAGATTCAAGCTGAACAAAGGAGAACGAGTGGTTGCGAACTTTCCTTCACGGTTACTGCACGACCTCGGCCTGGCCGCCTGGTTCGGCGGCACGTTGGCCAACGCGGTTGCGCTTAACAGGGCCGCTGGTCAGGCATCAGACCCGAGCAGCGCGGGCCGGGTAGCCAACACCGGCTGGGACGCCTGGACACCGATCAATGCCGTTGCCATCGGGGTACACATTGTGGGTTCGGTCGGCCAGCTTCTGGGCAACAAGGAACGGCTGGCGACTCAATCTGGCGTCGCCTCGATGTCGGTGATCAAGACCGCCCTCACGGCAGCCGCTTTGGGCATCACGGGCTACAGCAGGGTGCTTGGGCGCAAGGTATCCCAGGAAACCAGCGTTCCGGTGTCGTCCGGCACCGAGCCGAGCGCCGCAACTCCGCCCGACGTGGCACGTGCGCAGACCCAGCTGAAGCTGCTGCAATGGGCGGTGCCCGCGATAACCGGCGCCCTCGTGGGCGTCAGCGCCTATGCCGGTGAGCAGCAGCGCCCTGTTGCTGTCGAGGCGGGTGAACAGCAGCGCCCTGTTGCTGTCGAGGCGGGTGAGCAGCAGCGCCCTGTTGTGGTCGAGGCGGGCATGTTGAAGAAGCTGACCAGGCGCGGCAAGTAACCGTACGCGCCACAAC
>JAJTCL010000336.1 GCA_021323255.1 Propionibacteriaceae bacterium
AAACCGCCACCGCAGGAGGAAGAACCCGAGGCAGTGGCAGTGGGGGCGGCAGTCTAATGAGCAGCAAGACCACACTCCGCAGAGCGTTCCAAGCCTTCGTGGTCGCCGTCGCGGCCACAGCCTCACTGGGCGGCTGCGCCGAGATCGAGGTGCCCCTGGCCGAGCCCTACGAGCCGGCTCAGCTGGAGTCGACCGGACCAGACCAGCCGGCGAGGATCATCCTCACTGAGGAGGCCCAACACCGCATCCAACTCCAAACCACCGTGGTCAAGCCCCACGGCGCCGACGTCAGCGTGGACGACGCCGCCCTCGTTTATGACCAGGAAGGCAAGCCCTGCGTCTTTACGGTCATCGGGCCTCGAACCTACGTGCGTGCACCCGTGGGCATCAAAGGGGTTCAAGAGGACAGCCTGATGATTCTGAGTTCTGGCCCGCCGGCAGGAACCGAAGTTGTCACCGTTGGGGCGATCGAGCTCTGGGGCACCGAACTCGAAATCGCAGGATCGCACTAGGAGGCATTGCTGATGCGTACCATCGTCAAGGCAAGTCTCCGGTTCCGCTGGATCGTGCTCTTCCTCGCGGCGGCCACGCTGGCGCTGGGCTTCGTTCAAATTCCCCAGACGAAGGTCGACGTCTTCCCAGAGTTTGCTCCGCCGGAGGTCGAGATCCAAACCATTGCGGTCGGCAACTCTTCCGAAGAAGTTGAGCAGTTGATCACGGTCCCCATCGAGGACCAGCTGGGGGGGATTGAAGGCCTAGCCGAGCTGCGCTCCAAGTCGGTCGCTCAGCTGTCGTCGATCCGGTTGATCTTCGAGCGCGGAGCCGACGAGCTGAAAGCCCGTCAACTGGTGCAGGAGCGTTTGTCGCAGATCACCCCTACGCTGCCGACCTGGGCGAGCCCGCCGTTCATGATGCCCGCACTGTCGGCCACCAGCCGCATCCTCAAAATTGGCCTCACCTCCGATGTGATCAGTCCCACCGAGCTGTCAGAGATTGCCTACTGGAAGATCCGGGCGCGCCTGCTTCGTGTACCCGGGGTGGCCCAAGTCGCTATTTATGGTGAACGTATCCCGCAACGCCATATTCAGGTGGATCCGAAGAAGCTTGCCGAGCACGACGTCACCCTGCGACAGATCATGGACGCCGGAGCCGACGCCGTCGAAGCCGGCCTCATGCAATACACCGACGGCGCGGTCGTCGGCACCGGCGGCTTCATCGAGGAGGGCGGTCAACGGTTCAACATCCGCCATGTGCAACCCATCGTCGATCCGGAGCAGATAAGCAAGATCCCCGTCGTCGAACGCAACGGCAAAGTGATCCGCATGGGCGACTTGGGTCAGGTGGTGATCGACCCGGGACCGCTGATCGGCGACGGTGTGGTTGACGACGGGTTTGGGCTGCTGCTCATCGTGCAGAAGTACCGCGGAGCGAACACCGTTGAGGTGACCCGCGGCGTGGAAGAGGCGATGCACCAGATGCAGCCCGGATTGCCGGGAATCACCGTCGACACCACGATCTTCCGGCCTACCACCTTCATCGAGCAGTCGCTTGACAACCTGCGTACCGCGATGCTGCTGGGCATTGCCTTGGTGGCATTGATCATCATCGCTTTCCTTTTCGAGTGGCGTACCGCATTCATCAGCTTGATCGCAATCCCCCTGTCCTTAGTCGCCGCTGTTTTGATCTTGGATGCCGCGGGAGCCACCGTGAATGTCATGGTGCTCGCAGGGTTGGTCGTCGCCATCGGGGTGGTGGTGGACGATGCCATCATCGACGTGGAGAACGTGGTACGACGACTTCGGCAGGCGCGAGCCGAAGGCAGTACCGCGTCAACCTTCAGTATCGTGCTCAACGCTTCGGTCGAGGTCCGGTCGGCGATCACCTACGCCACGGTGATCAACGTGATTGCCGTGGTGCCAGTACTGTTCCTGGCAGGACTGTCCGGATCATTCTTCCGCCCGCTGGTGCTCTCGTACGCGCTGGCGGTGTTGGTCTCCATGGTGGTAGCGCTGACCGTGACGCCGGCCTTGTGTCTGTTGCTGCTTTCACGTGGCAAGCTCGCCAGCAAGGAGTCTGCGCTGATGCGGGTGCTGAAGCGAGCGTACGGCGCAATTTTGGCACCACTGATTCGCAAGCCCCTCCCGGCCATGGCACTGACTCTGGCATTGCTGGTCGGCGGAGTGCTAGCGGTGCCCACACTGGGCAGCCAGTTACTTCCTAACTTCAAGGAACGGGACTTCCTGATGCATTGGCTGACCGAGCCCAGTACGTCGGTCACCGAGGAGACGCGGGTCTCGATTTTGGCTTGCCGAGACCTCAAAGAGATCGAGGGCGTGCGCAACTGCGGCTCCCATATCGGCCAGGCGTATCTGGCGGACGAGGTCTACGGCGTGTATTTCGGTGAGAACTGGATCAGTGTCAGCCCAGAGGTCGATTACGACCAGACTCTGGACGAGGTGCACCGCGTCGTCGAGTCCTACCCAGGGCTCTATCGCGATGTGCAGACCTATCTCCGGGAGCGCATCAAAGAAGTGCTGACCGGTGCCAGCGAGTCCATTGTGGTGCGCATTTACGGGCCCGACCTCACGGAGCTGCAGACCCAGGCCAAAGCCGTCGAGCAGCGGATCGGCGATATCCCGGGGGTTGAGGACGCCCATGCCTCGCTACAGACCAACCTGCCGCATATCCAGGTTGAGACCGATTTGGCCAAAGCTCGAGCGGTAGGCCTGACCCCTGGAGACATCCGTCGGCAGACATCGGCCCTGATCGCCAGCGAGGAGGTCAGCGACATCTTCGCAGGCGGCCGGGCGTACGACGTCCATGTCACGGTGATCCCATCCGCACGTGACAGCGTCACCGACGTGGAGAATATGCAGCTGGATACCCCGTCTGGGCGCAAGGTCATGCTGAAGGACGTGGCCACCGTCACGATGGGCCCTACGCCCAACGCCGTCCAGCGCGAGAAGCAGTCGCGCTACATCGATGTCGGCGCCAACGTGGAGGGCCGCCCGCTGAACCAGGTGGTCGACGACGTCGAGCAGCGGATGGAAGGCGTCACCTTCCCACTGGGTTACCACGCGGATGTGATTGGCGAATCGACCGAGCTCGACGCTGCAGAAGACACGCTGCTCGCTTTCGGCATCGCGGCCGGTCTGGCGACCTTGCTGCTGCTGCATGTCGCGTTCGGCAGCTTCCGGCCGGCTCTGCTGACCTTCGTGCTCTTGCCCATGGCGCTAGTAGGCGGTGCGATCGCGGTCTGGATGAGTGGGCGGGTGCTCTCGCTTGGGTCGCTGGTTGGCTTCCTCGCTGTCTTCGGGATCGCTGCGCGCAACGGGATCTTGATGATCAGCCATTTCGAGCGGCTGGAGCGTGAGGAGGGCGTGAAGTTCGGTCCGGGGTTGGTGATTCAGGGTGCCAAAGAACGCCTGGCGCCGATCATGATGACCGCCTTGGCAACTGGCTTGGCGCTGGTTCCGCTCGTGGTTGCCGGCAGTATTCCCGGACACGAGATCGAACACCCCATGGCGATAGTGATCCTCGGCGGCTTGGTGACCGCGACCTTGGTCAACCTGTTCGTGCTGCCATCGCTGTATTTGGCGTTCGGC